>NZ_RZRP01000551.1:0-4273 GCF_003997795.1 Mesorhizobium sp. M7A.F.Ca.US.005.03.2.1
ATCGCATCCCGTTCGAGCATGAGTTGAGCGTGCAATACAATTGCTCGCGCATGACGGTGAACAAGGCGCTGTCGCAGCTTGCCAAGGCCGGACTGATCGAGCGCCGCCGCCGCTCAGGCAGCTTTGTGCGCCGGCCGCAGTCGCAGGCCGCGGTGCTGGAAATCCACGATATCCGCATCGAGGTCGAAGCGCTCGGCCTGCCCTATCGCTACGAGCGCGTCGCCCGACACAAAAGGCGCAGCAGCGCCGGGGATCGCGCGCTGCTGGAGCTGGGCGTGGCCGGACCGGTGCTGGCGCTGGAGTGCGGTCATTTCGCCGGCGAGCGGCCGTTCGCGCATGAACAGCGGCTGATCAATCTCACCGCCGTGCCCGAGGCAGCGGACGAGGAATTCGTGGCCACCGCACCAGGACCATGGCTGATTGGCCGCGTGCCGTGGAGCGAAGCCGAGCACCGGATTCGCGCTGTCGCCGCCGACAGGCATATCGCGGCTGCACTCGATATAGAAACGGGTGCGCCCTGCCTGGTGGTCGAGCGACGGACGTGGAGCGCCGAGCACCCGGTCACCCATGTGCGCTTCACCTACGCGGCCGAGAGCCACACGCTGGTGGCGAGGTTCAGGCCGCAGGGGTGAGGCTGATCTCCCCCCACGTGGGGGGAGATTGGCAGCTTCAACGCCTCAAATCGCAGCGGTAATAATAATCTCGACCAGATATTCCGGGGCGGCGAGCTTTGCTTCGCCGGTGGCGCGGGCCGGCGTGTTGCCCTGCGGCACCCACTTGTCCCATTCCGCGTTCATCTCGGCAAAGGTGCTCATGTCGGCCAGCCAGATGATCGCCTGCAGGATCTTGGTCTTGTCGGAGCCAGCCTTGGCCAGCAATTCGTCGACAGCCGCCAGGATGTCCCTGGTCTGCGAAGCGACATTGCCGGTTGGCTGGCCGACCTGACCAGCCAGATAGACGGTATTGCCATGGATGACGATCTGGCTCATGCGCGGGCCGACATCGATGCGACGAATGCTCATTGGATGGTTCCTTCCTGTGGCGGTTGCGCTTCTTTAGAGTCGCGACCGGCTTGGGGCAAGGTCGCCAGGTCGAATCCCCTTGGGCCAACGGCATATGATACGCACACACGGCAAGTTGACCCTGCGGCCGCAATTCCGCCGGATTGGCTTGTTGACTAATGTAATAACATCACATATCCAATCGGCCGCTGGCAGCAGCCGGATTTCGCCGCCTACGGATCGCAGAATGACAAATACCTGCCTGACATTCCGCGACCTGACGCTTGGCTACGGCAGCCATCCGGCGATCCATCATCTCGACGGCACCATCCGGAAGGGCTCGTTGACCGCTGTGGTCGGCGCCAACGGCTCCGGCAAATCGACGCTGATGAAAGGCATTGTCGGCGTCCTGAAGCCCATGGCCGGCGAGGTTATCCGCGCGCCCGGTGTACGTGCCGCCTATCTGCCGCAGCAATCGGAGCTCGACCGCTCCTTTCCGGCACGGGTGGTGGATCTGGTTTCGCTCGGCCTGTGGCCACGGCGCGGCCTGCTTGGCCGCTACACCAGGGAAGATCGCGATGACGTCAGCAAGGCGCTGATGGCGGTCGGCCTCGGCGGCTTCGAGAAGCGGCCGATCGACACGCTGTCGGGCGGCCAGTTGCAGCGCACGCTGTTTGCGCGGGTCCTGCTGCAGGACGCCGACCTCATCCTGCTCGACGAACCCTTCAACGCCGTCGACGCCAAGACGGTCGGCGACCTCATTGCGCTGATCAAGCACTGGCATGGCGAGGAACGCACCATCATGGTCGTCGTCCACGATCTGGATCTGGTGCGGCAGAATTTCCCCGAAACGCTGCTTCTGGCCCGCCAGCCGATCGCCTGGGGCGAAACCCGGGAAACGCTGAAGCCTGAAAATCTGTTGCGCGCCCGCCGTTTTCACGAGGCCTGGGAAGAAAATGCACCCTGGTGCGAGCCGGGCGAGGACGCTCATGGTCACGATCACCATGGCCACGATCACGATCACCAACATGGCGTCGGACCGAGGGCTGCTTGATGGACATGCTTTACGGCCTTGTCATCGCGCCCTTCGCCGATTTCGCCTTCATGCAGCGGGCGTTGATCGGTTCGCTGATGCTGTCACTCGGCGCCTGCCCGATCGGCGTCTTCCTGATGCTGCGGCGCATGAGCCTGTCGGGCGACGCCATGGCGCACGCAATCCTGCCCGGTGCAGCCGCCGGCTTCCTGTTCTATGGGCTGGAAATCCTGCCGATGACCATCGGCGGCCTGATCGCCGGCGTCATCGTCGCGCTCGGCGCCGGCGCCGTCTCGCGTTTCACCATCCAGCGCGAAGACGCCTCGATGGCGGCTTTCTACCTGATTTCGCTCGCCATCGGCGTGCTGATGGTGTCGATCCGCGGTTCCAGCGTCGATCTCATGCATGTGCTGTTCGGCACCGTGCTGGCGCTCAATGACGAGGCCCTGACGCTGATCGGCGGCATCGTCACGGTGACGCTGGTCAGCCTCGCCATCTTCTGGCGGGCGCTGGTCGCCGAATGCCTCGACCCGCTGTTCCTGCGCTCGGTCAGCCGGCTCGGCAGCCCGGTGCATTTCATCTTCCTCGGCCTTGTCGTACTCAACCTCGTCGGCGGCTTCCAGGCGCTCGGCACGCTTCTGTCGGTTGGGCTGATGATGCTGCCGGCCGCGGCCGCCCGCTTCTGGACGGTTCGCGTCGAGCCGATGTGCGTGCTGGCCGTACTGATCGGCTTCGCATCCTGCGTCGCCGGGCTGCTTTTGTCCTATCACGCCTCGCTGCCATCCGGCCCGGCCATCATCCTGTCGGCCGGCGTCGTCTATTTCGCCTCGATCCTATTCGGCACGCGCGGCATCCTGCGCGCGCGCATCATCCATCACCGTCACAGAACGGCCTGATCCCCGCCCCTAGAAGGAGACCCCTCTATGCTGAAATCCATCCATGCTGCCCTGGCGATGAGCGTTATAACATTAACCGCCTTTGGCGCATCGTCGGCCTTCGCGGCACCGCTGAAAGTGGTCGCCAGCTTCACCGTCATTGCCGATTTCGCCAAAAATGTCGGCGGCGACCGCATCGATGTCACCACCATCGTCGGGCCGGATGGCGATGCCCATGTCTACGAGCCGAGCCCGGCCGATGCGGTGGCCATGGCCAAGGCCGACATCGTGCTGGTCAACGGCCTGCATTTCGAAGGTTTTCTGCAGCGGCTGGTCGATGCCAGTGCCACCAAGGCCTCGATCATCACCTTGACCAAGGGCGTGACGCCGATCGATTTCAAGCCTGAATTCGCCGATGCCGACGCGGCCGAAGGTGCCGGCACCGGCGGCGGCAAGACGGTCACCGATCCCCACGCATTCCAGTCGATTGCCAACGCCAGGATCTATGTGAAGAACATCGCCGAGGCTTTCTGCGCGGCCGATTCGGAAGGCTGCGTCAGCTACCAGACCAATGCCGCCGCCTACACCAAGAAGCTTGATGCGGTCGAAGGTGAAGTGAAAGCGGCAATTGCCTCGATCCCGGAGAGCAAGCGCGTCGTCATCACCTCGCACGACGCCTTCGGCTATTTCGAACATGCATACGGCCTGACCTTCCTCGCCCCGCAAGGGGTGTCGACCGACTCCGAACCATCCGCCGCAGACGTTGCCAAGCTGGTCAATCAGGTGAAGCAGGACAAGGCGGCTGCGATCTTCGTCGAGAACATCACCAACCCGCGCCTGATCGAGCAGATCGCCAGCGAAACCGGCATCAAGGTCGGCGGCACGCTCTATTCGGACGCGCTGTCGCAGCCCGACGGCCCGGCCGCGACCTATATCGATATGATGCACAACAACATCCGTCAGATCAAAGGCGCTATTCTCGGCAGCTGAGTTTGAAGGATCGTCCAGCCGGGCCGCATCGGCCCGGTTGGATTTTCTGGCACGCAATGTCTATTTGGCAGAGAAATCCTTCGGCACGGATTGCCGCCCATGTCGGGGAGTGGCAAGACTGCCACCTGACCAGTTTGCGAGGATGCTGCCATGGAATACCGCGAAATCAGCGAGGACTATTCGGTTTCGGGCCAGATCCAGCCCGAAGACGTCGCCGCCATCAAGAAAGCCGGCTTCAAGAGCATCATCTGCAACCGGCCCGATGACGAACAGCCGGGCCAGCCTTCTGCCGACACCGTCGGGGCAGCGGTCGAAGCTGCAGGCCTCGCCTTCCGCTACATTCCGGTGATCAGCGGCCAGATCACGGCCGAGAA
>NZ_RZRP01000552.1:0-4256 GCF_003997795.1 Mesorhizobium sp. M7A.F.Ca.US.005.03.2.1
ATCCTGGCCGCCGCCTTGTGTCTTGCCGACGCGGGTGTAGACCGACTTGATGCCGGGCCAGCCGAGCATCCTGTTTTCGGCAATCTTGGTCGCCGTATCCATTTCGGCCAGCGAAAGGTTGCCGCGCGCGTGCACGTAGAGCAGGCCGTAGTCGGGCTCGACACTGGGGAAGAATTCGACACCGGCGCCATATTTCGAATAGGCAAAGCCGACGCCGAACAGCAGAGCGACCGTCAGCAAAACCACCGTAATCGGAAACCGCACCGCCTGCTTGACGATCGCCATGTACCAGCCGTCGCGATTATCATCCTCATGATGCTCCGGCGCCTTGGCGAAGATCGCCCCCAGCGTCGGCGCGAACACCAGCGCATAGAGCATCGAGGCCGATAGCGTGACGATCAGGGTGATCGGCATGTACTTCATGAAGTCGCCGATGATGCCCGGCCAGAACAGCAGTGGCGAGAAGGCGGCTATGCGCGTCATCGTCGCGGCAATGACCGGACCGGCCATGCGCTTGGCGGCCAATGCGAAGGCTTCCGCCTTCGGCATGCCTTCGCTCATCCGCCGTTCGGCGAACTCGGTGACGATGATGGCATCGTCGACCAGCATGCCGACAGCCAGGATCAGGCTGAACAGCACGATCATGTTGATCGTGTAGCCCATCATGGCCAGCAGCAGGATGCCGATCAGGAATGACGACGGAATGGCCAGGCCGATCAGCAGCGAGGCACGACCCGACAGCGCGTAGAGGATGACGATGAACACCAGGATGACGGCGATCATGACGTGGTTCTGCAGATCGCCGAGCAACTGGTTGACGAAGACCGACTTGTCCTGCGTGTAGGTGACGTTCATGCCTTGCGGCATCGTCTTGACGTAGGCGTCGGACACCTCCCTCACCTTGGCGAGCGTGTCGATCAGATTGGCGCCGATGCGCTTCTTGACTTCGATGGCGATGGCCGGCTTGCCATTGAGGCGCGTGATCGTCGTGGCATCGGCGAAGGTCGAGCGGATCGTCGCGATGTCCTTGGCCTGCACCACGGCATTGGGGCCGGCGACCACGGGCAAGGCCGCCACGTCCTCGGGCGTCTCGATCAGTGACGGCACCTTGACGGCGTATTTGCCTTCCGAGCCTTCGATATTGCCGGCGGCGACCAGGCTGTTGGAGGCACCGACAGCGCCGATCAGCTGATCGAGTTGCAACCCGTAGGACGACAGTTTCATCGGATCGATGACGACTTCGACAAGATCGTCGCGCGAACCCTGCAACGAGCCCTCCAGGACGCCTGGCACTTCCTCGATACGGTCGCGCAGTTCGCGCGCGGCGGCGGTCAGCACGCGTTCGGGCAATTCGCCCGACAGGGTGACGACGAGGACGGGGAATTCGGAGATGTTGACTTCGGTAACGACCGGCTCTTCGGCCGCCTGCGGCAGGTCGGCCTTGCCGTCCTGCACCTTGGAGCGCGTGTCCTGCAAGGCCGTCGCCAGATTTGTCTGCGGCTGGAACTCGACCAGCACATAGCCGCCGCCCTGGAAGGCGGCCGAGCGCATTTCCTTGAGGCCTTTCAGGCTCTTCAGCTTGCTTTCCATCGGCCGCAGCAGAAGGCGCTCCGAATCCTCAGGCGAAATGCCCTGATAGATCAGGCTGATATACATCATCGGAATCGGAACGTCGGGCTCGGCTTCCTTCGGCGTCGACTGATAGGCGACCCAGCCGGCGAGCAGAAGGAAGACGAGGACCGAAATGGTCAGGCGGGCATTGTTGATTGCGAGTCTGACGATATCCATGGCTAACGCCTGTTCTTGAATTTCACGGGCTGCGTCGCAGCCAAGTGTCCCCGCCCGGGGTCTGTCCGCCGTACCCCATGCTACTGCGTGCCGGCGGTCGCTTCGCCCAGCAGTTTCTGGATGGTTGCCTGGTCGGCTTCGACCGGCTTGACCTCATCGCCTTCCTTCACCAGTTCCTGGCCGGCAACGATGATGCGCGCATCGGCAGGGATGCCGCCAAGCACCAGGCCGGTCGGCGTGTCGTCGACGAGGTCGATGGGGAAGAACGCAACCTTGTTGTCCTTGCCGACCGCACGGATGCCGAGGTCGCCCTTGTCGCCGAGCGTCACCACCGAGCGCGGCAGCAGCACCGCATCGGTCGGCAGCGCGCTAAGTGCGATTTCCGCCGTCATGCCGGCCGGCACGGAGCCGTCGGCATTGGGGACGGCAACCTCGACGCGGAAGGTGCGGGTCGCCGAAGAGGCGTCGCGGCTGATGTAGCGCACGGTGCCTTCGACGGTCTGGCCGCTGACCAGCCGTATGGTGGCCTTGTCCCCGAGTTTCAGGTAGCCGAGATCGCGCTCGCTGACTTCGCCGCGGGCAATCACCGGATCGAGCTTGAGGATGGTTGCCACCTCGCCGCCTTGCATGATGGAACTGCCAAGTTCCACCGGCACCCGGTCGATGACGCCGTCGAAAGGCGCCTTCACCTCGTTGCGGTCGAGTTCGGCCTGTGCCGTTTCCAGTTGCGACTGCGCCGAGGTCAGGTTCGAGCGCGCGGTATCGAGCTGCAGCTTGGGCAGATTGCCGGTCTTCATCAGCCGCAAGGCTGCGTCCAACTCGGCCTGGCGCTGCACCACCAACTGCTTTGCATTGTCGACCATCGAGATCTTTTCTTCCGCCGCAAGCATCAGTACCAGATCCCCCGTCTTGACGTGATCGCCTTGCTTGACAGGCAGCTTGTCGATGACACCGGCGACGCGCGTCGCCAGCACCGCCCGCTTGTCGGCTTCGGTCAGCCCGGAAATGCGGATGGCGCGTGCATAGGTCTTGCGTGGCGGCGTCACCACCGCAACGGTGCGCAGCGGTGCCTTCGGCTCGGCTTCAGCCGTCTTCGGCTTGGCCGCGTCCGGCGCCTTGGCCTGTTCGGCTTCGGCTGCCTTGGCTTTGTTGGCGGCTACGCTGCCGACCGACGAAAACTCGCCTGTCGCCATCCACGCCGCGAAACCGATGAGCACAACAATGGCTGCAAGCTTGTGAAACCTGATTCTCGGCATCGTCGTTGTTTTCCACTGCGGGTTCGGCCAGCGTCCTCATAACGCGGGCGCGTCGCCGATATGGGTGCGCGCCAAGCCGTGTTCAATTTGCCGTGATCGGCGAAGCGCGCTTCTACATCAAAGTTGCACCGCAATATAGTCTGAAAGTTGCAAGATCATTGCCCCGGCGGACAAGATGCGCCCGCCGCGGCCCAGTCTTCGATCGCTTGATAGGTCGCTTCGGCAGAGCCCGGAGCCGGTTCACGATCCGGCCCCGGCGCCCAGCCCCAGGCGACCAATCTGTCGTCGCGAACATGCAGCGCGATGTCCTTCAAGCTGCGGTTGCCATTGCGCAGGGGATCCTTGATCTGGGCGCAGATTTCGGCCGAGGATTTGCCGAACCAGGCCATCTCGGCCGGCGCCAGATGCCAGTTCTCGGCCCCGGGTGGCCCGTGCAATGCCTTGGAATTGCTGGAGAAATGGCAAGTCGTGCAGCGCAGGCCCGGATTGCCGAAGCCCGACCCGTTAGCACCGCGCTGGACATTGAAGGCGTGAACGCGCGTACCGCGATAGTGCGCACCCGACCATCGCGGCCGGTCGTCCGCGACATGACAGTCGGCGCAGCGCGGATGCGAGAACACCGCATAGACCTTGTCCCATTCGGACAGGCCTTTCGCCGCGTCGACGGTCGCCGGCGCCGGCGTCTGGCTCTCTTGCGCAATCGCAAACGGCGCTGCGAGCACGAGCATGGCAGCAGGCGTCAGCATGATGAGGAGCTTCTTCATGCGAAGGCCACCGTTTTCGACAGCGGCAGCGTGCGGATGCGCTTTCCGGTGAGCGCGAAGATGGCGTTGGCGAGTGCTGGAGCCGCCGGCGGTGTGCCGATCTCGCCGACGCCGCCCATCTTGTGGAAATTTTCCAGGATGGCGACTTCGAAGACCGGGCACTGGAAGATCCGCATGGCATCGAAATCGTGGAAGTTCGACTGTTCGACCATGCCGTCGGCGAAGGTGATTTCCTGACCCATCGCTGCCGAAAGGCCGTAGATGGCGGCGGAAATCAACTGCGCCTCGATGATGCCGGGCTCGAGCGCGGTGCCGACATCGGCGGCGATCCACACCTTCTCGATGCGGATGCCGGCCGGCGTGTCCGCCACCTGAACGATCTCGCCGACCCAACTGCCGAAGGACAGCGTGAAGGCCATGCCCTTGGCCTTGCCGGCGGGCAGCGCCT
>NZ_RZRP01000553.1:0-4249 GCF_003997795.1 Mesorhizobium sp. M7A.F.Ca.US.005.03.2.1
GGCACGGAGACCGTTGCGTCGCCGTCGGCGTTGAGGTCGACCTGGCCGTTGGCGATCGACTTGGTGAAGGTAACCGGCTCGTAATTCCACGAATTGTTGGAGCGGTACCACTGGTAATTGCGTTCGACCTTGACCAGCGTCCATTGCGCGCCTTTCAGCGCCTCACGCTTGCCGTCGGGATCGACGGCGATCAGGCTGAACTTGGCCGTGCCGCCCTGCGGCACTTCATTGTCGGCGAAATCCGGACGAATGCCGATCATATGGCCCTGCGGGCGGATGCCGATGTTGAGCGAGCGCTCGATGGCGCGGCCGCCGGTTTCACGCATCCTGACCGTCACCTTGGCGTCGACCAGCTTGGTGGTCGAGGGCAGTTGGTCGACGGAGACCGGGAAGGTCACCTTGCCGTCATCGCCAACCACCGGCAGATCGGCGAGGGGGGTGACCGTGGGTTCGGCCGACTGCTCGTCGGCGAGACCGAAGGAAAAGCCCTGGAAACGGTCCCAGTCGCGCGACGTCGACAGCGTCAGCTCGCCTTCCAGCGCCAGGCCTGCTGCCGGCGCGCCATAGAGGAAGCGGCCGTCAATGTCGATGTTGGCGGTTTCGCCCTGGGCGATTTCCTGCTTGTCGGCCTTCATGTCGAATTCGATGCGATCCGGCACGAAATCCTCGACCAGGAACATCTGGCTGGCCACCGCGGGCTGCTTGGGATCGGTGTAGATCGACACCGACCAGGTGCCGCGCATGGCGTTGGGGGCGAGCGGCAGGTCGACGGCATGGCCGCCGGCCGATGCGCCGTCGCTGACGATACGGCGGTCCTCGACGCCGTCGGGGCGCGAGAAGATGAAGGTCAACGGCAGGTTTTCGACCGCCTTGGCGGCACCGTCGCGAGCAAGTGCGGCGACATGAACATCCTCGCCGGCGCGGTAGATACCGCGTTCGGTCCAGGCATAGACGTCGAGCGCACCTGGCGCCGCGCGCCCGGTGACGCCGCGGTCGGACAGGTCGAAGCCGGCCCGGCCCATGTCGAGGAAGACGAAGTCATTGTCGCCCTGCTTTGCCATCAGCACGGCCGGCACCATGCCGCCGTCGCCGCGCGTCAGGCCGGGGTTGAAGACGGCATGGCCGTCGGCATCCGACGTCGCCGTGCCCAGAACCTCATTGTTCCTGGCGACCAGCGTCAGTTCGGCGCCGGCGATCGGCTTGGCGCTGCCCAGCGAACGGGCAAAGACATTGAGCCCGTCCTGACCGGTATAGGTCGACAGGCCGATGTCGGAGACGACGAACCATTGCGTGGCCATCGAGTTGTAGTCGTCGCTCTTGTCGTTGACGGCCTGGGCGGTCAGCACGTAGACGCCGGGCTTGCGCTGCGGCACCGCCTCGTCGACCGGGAAGGAGGTGGTGACCTCCTTGTTGAGGTCATTGGCGATGTCGAGCTGGCCTTGCCAGACCGGCGCGCCCATCTGCTCGGAAATGTTGGAGATGTCATAGCCGTCCAGCTGGTGCAGGAACTGGTAGCCCGACAGAAGCTGGGCGAGCGAACGATCGCCGATGCGATAGAGCTTCATCTCGGCAGCGTTCATGTTGACGGTAACGATCGGAATGCCACGGCGCGCGCCGGCCGGCAGCACGAAGCTATCACCGGTGAAGCGGGCGGACGGTGCGCGGTCCTGGACATAGATCGACAGCACCACGGGTGCCGCGGTCACTTCGCCGATTGCCGCCGGCAGGCCGGCGCGGAAGGTGACGTCGTAGTGCTGGCCATGCTCCAGCCCTTCGACGCAGATCTGCTTGTCCTTGGCCTCGACGCCCTTGGGCGGTGCATTGTCGACAGTGACGAATTGCGCGTAATCGACGCCGGTCTTGACCAGATCCTCGGAGAATTGCGCGCAGATGCGCGGCGCGCTGGTGTCGGCGTCGATGGTGTGGTCGATAACGCGGAAACCCTTGCGCGCCTTCAGATCGGCATAGTCGGCCTGGACCGCCGGCGACGGATTCAGGGCAAGGCTCGCCTCATAGGCCTGCAGCGCCGGCCGGTAGAGATCGCGCTTGTCGAGGCCGTTGCCGAGCAGCGCCAGCACTTCGGCGCGCGTCTTGGTGGTGCGCAGTAGTTTATAGGCATTGAATGCGGCCGAAGTGCCGTTCGTCGGCAAAGTGGAAGCTTCGGATGTGCTGGCGGCGGGCTGCACGGCCAGCGTTTCACGCGCCAGGTTGAGCCAGAGCTGGCCATCATCGGGCAGTACCGAGACAGCGGCCTCGTATTTCAGCATGGCGGAGCGGTGGTCGCCGGTCAGCACGGCCTGTTCGGCGGCACTCAGCAAGGCAGCCATGCCTTCTGTCGGCTTGTCATAGGCCGGGCCGAGCAGCTTGTTGCGGTATTGCTGGGCCTGGTCGGCCATCCAGTTGGGGAAGAAGGCGAGTTCCGGCGGCGCGCCGATATCAGGATCGCCATCGATGTTGACGACCTTGCCGGCGACCGCGCCATTGAAGGTTTTCAACTGGTTGTAGTCGGATTTGAGGAAGCACCATTTGGCCTTTTTATTGTAGGTGAAGGCGCGGCAGGCCGGGTCTCCCAGGCATGTCGTCTTGCACTGGTCGATTGTCACATTCTGGTCGGACCTGAGATCAAAGCCGAAATAATCGGAATTGTCCGTTGTCGCGATACGCCGGGCTTCGGCCGCCTGCGAGACGCTGCTCCAGGCCAGGACATTGGCCCAGGCAAAAAACAGGAGAATCAGAATCGAAAGACCACGAGCCGCGCGCATTGCCATAACACCCCTCCAGACACAGCTGACGTCCGGGCATGATCAAGCTTCAGTCAGGCTTGTCAACACAAGGACGCGGCAGGGGTCCGCCTGCCAACGGTTTCCTTTCCGGTCGATGACCGGTAGTACCTCCATAGGACAGGGGATCACGCTTTCTTGCGGCGACGCAAAAGGTGTGAATTCCAAGCCCGTCCTATTTCAGACAATTGGATTGTGGCCCCTTTACGAGCGCTTCAGAACTTCATTCCAATTTTAGTTTTGTAACCTAGGTTGTCTTAATGCCGGCGCATGAAGAGCAGATGTCAGGAGGTCGCGCGCCAGGGCGTGCGCTTCCGCGCGCCCTGCTGCTGGCCATGATGTGCTCGACCGTGCTCGTCGCCGAATCGCCCCCGGCGGCCGCTTTCGAGCTTTTCGGCATCAAGCTGTGGGGATCGTCCAGCGACGAGGAGGCCGACATCGTCGATCCTCTGCGCTACGCCGTGACCATCAATGCCCCCGACGCGGACAAGGACCTGGTCAAGAAGCTCGAAAATGCCACGGCGCTGAAGAGCGACGAGGAGCGTCCGGTTTCAGGCTCGCTCGGGCTGATGGCCAAGGCGCGCAGCGACCGAGAACAGCTTGTCGCCGCGCTCTATGCCGATGCCCGCTACGAAGGCGTCGTCACCGTCACCATCGACGGCAAGCCGCTCGACGATTTGCCGCCGGATGCCGAATTCAAGGGTCCGCAGCCGGTTCCCGTGGCGATCGACATTGCTACCGGGCCGAAATTCACCTTGGGCAATATCAGGCTGCAAGGCGACGCGGCAGGACTGATGAGCGCCGATTATGGCCTGATATCAGGCGGCGACGCCGGATCCGGCGCAGTGCTCAAGGCCGAGGCGCTGATCGTGCGGACGCTGAAGGAGCAAGGCAGGCCGCTGGCAGAGGTGACGGACCGCCAGATCGTCGCCGACCATGCCACCTCGACGCTCGACGTGACGCTGACGGTCGCCGCCGGACCGGTCGCCGGCTATGGCCCGACCACCGTGGAAGGCACCGAGAAGGTCGACCGCGACTTCACCGAATACATGACCGGCCTCAAGCGCGGCCGGCAATACTCGCCGCAAGAGATCGACGATGCGCGCGACCGGTTGCTGGCGCTCGAGGTCTTCAACAGCGTGACGTTCAAGGAAGCCGACAAGCTCGATGCCGACGGCAACATTCCGATCGGCGTCCAGGTCAGCGAGCGCAAGCCACGCTATTTCGGCGTCGGCGGCACTTTTTCCAACACCGAGGGGCTGGGCCTTGAGGGCTATTGGGGCCACCGCAATTTGTTCGGCCGGGCCGAGAAGCTGCGCATCGATGGCAAGATCAGCGGCATTGGCAGCAACGATCTCGGCGAACTCAACTACAATGCCGGTATCATGTTCGAGAAACCCGGTGTGATCGGACCGGCATCGAAGTTCTTCGCCGGCGTCAAGACGGTGCTCGAACATCCTGATGCCTAT
>NZ_RZRP01000554.1:0-4244 GCF_003997795.1 Mesorhizobium sp. M7A.F.Ca.US.005.03.2.1
GTGCTGGCCGCCCTTGGCCTGCCGCGCGGCTGGCGCATGCGTCTTGCCCGCGCATTCGGCTCGGCGCCGATGCTTGAGGCGGCACTCGCCGATCTCGCCAACCCGCCGCGCAACAGCCAGCTCTCAGGTCCGGTCGCCGCTCTGGTCCTCGACGGTGATCTGGACGGTCTTTCCGCCCATATCGCCAGCGGCATGGAAGAGGCCGGCCTGTCGGCGTCCGCCGGACGCTCGCCATCCGACATTGCCCGGCGGCTGATCGAGAAAGCCGAATTGCGCAGCGTTCGGCTGTCGAGCGAGGCGTTTTCCGCGCTGAAGGATTTTCTGGCGATCGACGTTCCGCTTGATGGTGCGGCCCAGGCACTGGAGACCTTCGCCACCGGCGCAGGGCTGTCGCTCGATGTCGCGCTGGAAAAGTTCGCTGCCCGCGCCAAGGCGATCGAAGCGCATGGCTTGCCGGCCGATAAAATCCGCTACGACGCCGCGTTCGGCCGCCCGCTCGACTACTACACCGGCCTGGTTTTCGAAATCGCGGCGGACAATGGCGACCGGCCGCTGGTCGGCGGCGGCCGCTATGACCGGCTGCTGACCTTGCTTGGCGCCAAGACGCCGATCCCCGGCGTCGGCTTTTCCGTCTGGCTCGACCGCATCGAGGCGTTGCGGGACACGGCGCCATGATCACGCTGGCGATCCCATCCAAAGGCCGCCTGAAAGAGCAGGCGCTGGACGTGCTGGCCAAAGCCGGGTTAGCCGTCAGCCTGCCCGGCGACGAGCGCAAATACCACGCCCGCGTCGAGGGCCTGGACGATGTCGAAGTGGTGTTCCTGTCGGCTTCCGAAATATCAGGCGAGATCGGCCAGGGTGCCGTCGATCTCGGCATCACCGGCGAGGACCTGGTGCGTGAAAACCTTGCCGACTGGGAGAGCCGCGCCGAAATCGTCGCCCGTCTCGGTTTTGGCCATGCCGATGTCGTGGTGGCCGTGCCGGACATCTGGCTCGACGTCGACACCATGGCCGACCTCGACGACGTCGCTGCCGATTTTCGCCAGCGCCATGGCCGGCGGCTGCGCATCGCCACCAAATACTGGCGGCTGACCCAGCAATTCTTCTCGCAGAAGCACGGCATCCAGGTCTACCGCATCGTCGAGAGCCTGGGGGCCACCGAAGGTGCGCCGGCGGCGGGTCTGGCCGATGTCATCGTCGACATCACAACCACCGGCTCGACGCTGCGCGCCAATCATCTCAAGGTGCTGGGCGATGGCCTCGTCCTGCGCTCGCAGGCCTGCCTGGTGGCGTCGAAGAAGACACGCGCGGCGGCCGATGAAGCGGTCCTGCGCGACATCGCGGCGAAGATGGCGGCTGCGGTCGGATAGCGGCGGGCCTTCGCCCGCTGCCCCTCAGGGCTTCGAACCCTGCTTGAAAACCCTGACGGCGGCCGTCCCGCGGTGTCGGTAGCCTTGCGCCGGGGTTTTCCTGTATAGGAATTATTTCCTTGACTGGTGAGGGCAGCTACGCTACATTTTTGCCCATGGTGCTGATTTGCGCCAGTGACCGCCGCCCAGGCGGGTTTTTGCGTTTGATGTTCATCAACCAACGGAGGCCCCGAAGCGTCGTGGGCCGGATCGTTGCCCTGCCACGACTATCGGCGGGATTTTCACCACCCCCTCAGGCTGATAGGCTCGGCCAATCCCGGGAGGAGAGAGCGATGCCGGTCAATCTCGACGAGCTGAAGAATGCCAGCAATCTGCGCGGACGCGGAGCGCGAGCGGGCGGTGTCTTCGTCGCACCCGTCGATGGTAGGGCGCATGTCTCTGGCGAACGCAGCGTGCCGCTGCTCGACAAGACCATCCCCGCGCTGTTTTCCGACACGGTCAGCAAATACGGCACGCTCGACGCCGCCGTCTTCGTCGACCAGGACAAGCGCTTCACCTGGAGTGAACTTTCGGACACGGTGGATGCGCTGGCCGCCGGCTTCCTGGCACTGGGCCTGGCAAAAGGCGATCGCGTCGGCATCTGGTCGCCCAACCGCTGGGAATGGCTGGTGACGCAGTTCGCCACCGCCCGCATCGGCCTGATCCTGGTCAACATCAACCCGGCCTACCGGTTGACCGAGCTCGACTATGCGCTGAACAAGGTCGGCTGCAAGGCGCTGGTCACCGCTGCCAGGTTCAAGACGTCAGATTATCTCGGCATGATCGAGACGCTGGCACCCGAGATCGCCAAGGCCACGCCGGGCAAGCTCAAGGCACAAAAACTGCCGGCGTTGAAGATCGTCATCCGCATGGGTGACGAGAACTCGCCCGGCATGTTCAATTTCGGTGATGTGCTGGCCATGGCCGGGCGTGACGAGCATGACAGCCTCGACCGCATCTCTGAGAAGCTGAAGCCGGGCGAAGCCATCAACATCCAGTTCACCTCAGGCACCACGGGAGCCCCCAAGGGCGCGACGCTGACCCACGGCAACATCGTTAACAACGGCAACTTCGTCACTTCGGCGATCAAGCTGACCGCCGACGACCGGCTCTGCATACCAGTGCCGCTCTACCACTGCTTCGGCATGTCGATGGGCACGATGGGTTGCGTCTCGAAAGGCGCCACCATGGTTTTCCCGGGAGAAGGGTTCGACGCCGGCGCCACGCTGAAGGCGATGGCTCAGGAACGCTGCACCGGGCTCTATGGCGTACCGACCATGTTCGTTGCTCTGCTGGATCATCCGGATTTTTCCGCCTTCGATCTCTCCAGCCTGCGCACCGGCATCATGGCCGGTTCGCCATGCCCGATCGAGGTGATGAAAAAGGTGGTGTCGCTGATGCATATGGAACAGGTGACCATCGCCTACGGCATGACCGAGACCAGCCCGGTGTCGTTCCAGAGCGGCGTCGACGACCCCTTGGAAAAGCGCGTCTCGACCGTCGGGCGGATCCACCCCCATGTCGAGGTCAAGGCGGTCGATGCCGATGGCGCTACAGTTGCGGTCGGCGTACCGGGCGAGCTTTGCACGCGCGGCTATTCGGTGATGAAGGGTTACTGGGACGACGACGACAAGACCCGCGAGGCGATCGACGCCGACGGCTGGATGCACACCGGCGACCTCGCCACCATCGACGCCGAGGGCTATTGCAACATCGTCGGCCGGGTCAAGGACATGGTCATCCGCGGCGGCGAGAACGTCTATCCCAGGGAGGTCGAGGAATTCCTCTACCGCCATCCAAAGGTCAAGGAGGTGCAGGTGTTCGGCATTCCCGACGCCAAATATGGCGAGGAGCTGTGCGCCTGGATCGTGCTCAAGCCCGGCCAGATCGCCACCGAGCAGGAGGTCAGAAACTTCTGCGCCGGCCAGATCGCCCATTACAAGATCCCCCGCCACATCCGCTTCCGCACCGAATTGCCGATGACGGTGACCGGCAAGCCGCAGAAGTTCCTGATGCGCGAGGCGATGGTGGAGGAGCTGGGCTTGGTGGCGCAGAAGACGGCGTGAACGGGTGAACGCTTCGATCTGTCGGTGCGCGAATGCAGCCACGGTTCGCAGCAGCGCGCAGGGGCTTGCATGAGCGGTTTCGGACGTTCGGTGACTTCATATGCGATGCCGCTGGCCGCCTTGGTCATGGCTGTCGCCGTCAGGGCAGGCGGGCTGTCGGCGGACGAAGGTTCGCTGGGCGTCAGGATACTCGTCGGAGCGCTTTCGAGTGCGATCATGTTCACCACCATTTTCGTGGTGCTCGACCACGCCGAGGCTGTGGCTCGGCGTGTAGGAGAGCCCTACGGCACATTGGTGCTGACTTTTGCCGTGACGGCAATCGAGGTGTCGATCATCGTTTCCATGATGCTGCATGGAGAGAACAACCCTACGCTTGCACGTGAGTCCGTCTTTTCAACGGTGATGATTGCATCCACCGGCGTCGTCGGCACGTGTCTTGCGCTTGGCGGCTGGCGCCATCGCAAGCAGGCAATTGTTCGACAAGGGACCAGCGCATATTTGGCGGTTCTGATCGCGCTGACCATCATGACGCTTATTCTGCCAACCTACACACAAGCTACGGGGCCGGGCACATTTTCGGCAGCTCAACTTGGCTTTGTGAGCGTGCTTTCGGTGCTGCTTTATGCAAGTTTTGTGTTCGCGCAGACCGTCCGCCACCGGGAAGACTTTGTCGAAGGGCAGGCCCACGGCGTTTCGCTGCGGACTGCCCCTCACGAAAGCGTCTTTGCCGGCGCATTGCTGCTTTTGATCGGCCTGATCGGCATTGTCA
>NZ_RZRP01000555.1:0-4234 GCF_003997795.1 Mesorhizobium sp. M7A.F.Ca.US.005.03.2.1
GCCCATGAAGGCCGAACGGAATTCCGGATCGTCAGGCAGGCCGACCGCGTCGGCGGCATCGGCCAGGAGGCTGATCCAGCGGCGGCGCTGCTCCTCGCTCAGATGCTTGCCCAGATGGTGCATGACCATCTCGCGGTGGCCGCCGAACTGCTCGCTGTAGGTCTTCGGTCCGCCGAAAACCTCGCCGATGAAGGCCGCGACATGGGCGGGGTGATCCGGCGACATGGTCTTGAACACCGGACCGACGATCGGGTCCTGCGCCACCTTGTCATAGAAGGTCTGGGTGAGCCGGTTCAAGGCCTCGCTGCCGCCGGCCCATTCGTAGAGTGTCGGGATATCCTGGCCCATTCTCGATCCTCCGCTTGCCTGAAGCCGCCAGCAGCGACGATAGCGGAAAAATCGAAAGCGGCTCAACCTGCCTCGATGGCCAGTTTCGGGCTCCGTCGCCCACTACAATTTGGCCGGCGCGTCAGCCTCGGCATTGGCGGAAGGCCGGATCCGGCAATTCTCGGGTCTTGGCACCGCCTCGCAAATGGTGGCGCCGGTCAGCGCGTCGACCGATTGCAGGCTCGTCGTCAGGCCAACCTTCAGCATCATGTCGGGTTCCAGCCGGCGCTCGACCGAGCGCCGCTCGATCGCCGCGAACAGGGCGGAACTGATCGCCATCTCCTCCAGGTAAGCCTTGACCATCAGCTTTTGCCCCATCGGGTAGAGGCTAAGTCGCGCCTGGGGACCGACAAGCCGCCTGATGCCGCCGGCAAGCATGAACGCGCAGGCCGAATCGCACTCCACGCCCGCATCGATGCTCAGCCCGGCATAGGCGCCCTCCTTGGCCAGGCGATTCCACGCTCCTGGGTCACAGCCGACGAAATCGGTGCGGCCAACGGCGACGTCGAGCTTCTTTTCATGGATAAGCCGTCCCGCCGCCAGGGCGCTGAACAGATCGCCTCCCTTCGAGCTGATCACGACAGGCAGTTGCCGTTTGCCGAGCGTGGCGAGCAGCTGGCGCAGCTTCTGCGGGGTCTGGGGGGTGATCGCGCCTTCCGCCGAGATCCATTCCGGGCAGTCTGGATTGCAGAGCGGATTGGTGCCGCGAACGACAACGAAGCGCATGTCTTCATCGCGCCGCGCCGCCTCGGGTTCGATCGCTGGCGGAGTAGGCCTGGCCGCGGTCGCCATCAGGCCATCAGGCTTGTTCCCCGGCACTTCCCGGCAATTCGTGGCCAGGCGGCCGGGTTCGCACAGGCTCGCCGCGGTCAACAGGCCCACGGCGTCCGTGCTGGTGACCAGCTTCATCGCCAGCATGTCATCGAGGGCGATCTGGTGGATTTCGCTGGCCGGGGTGCCCTTCATCGTTTCGAGCATGCTTTGTTCGATGCCCATCTGGTCCAGGTAGGCCGCCAGCTTTTTCTCCACCGACTTGCTCATTTCGTAGGTCTTGTAGCTGCCGGCGTTCTTGCGGCTGACGATCTTCGTGTTGAGGATCTTCTTCTTGCCCCCGACGATCCGATAGGTGGTCCGGTATTGCAATTTCGTGCGGATGTAGGTCGTGGTGATCTGATGGACGCCGAGATAGGCCCATTCGCCAGCCACTCGCCTGATGCCGCCGGCAAACATCAGAGGACAGGCGGAATTGCACATGGCGCCATAGTCGATGACATCGCCGAAGTAGCGGGCGTCACGGTCCTGGCACCCCTTCGCGTCGGGCTGGCAGCTGGAAAACACCGTCTTGCCGATGGCGATATCGAGCTTGTTCTTGCGGATCAGCCGGCCAAGCGTCAGCGCCGCCTCGACATTGCCGCCGGGAGAATCCACGACAACAGGCAGTTTCCGCCCGCCAAGCGTCTTCAGCATGCGTTTGAAGAGCGCCGGAGTTCCGGCTTCTATGGAGCCCTCGGCCGATATCCATTCCGGACAGATCGGCTCGCACCCCGCTGCGTTGCTGCGGACAATGCCGAACCGCATCGTCGGCCCAAGATCCGGCGCCGCATCCGCCGCGAAGGCTGCCGGGCCTGTGGCAAGCAACGCAATCAGCCAGGTCAGAGCCAGCGGCCACAATGCCCGACGATGAAAATACCGCCTTGGAACCATTTGGAAAAAGCCCCTTGATGCAACCTATACTAGACGAGGTCCAGAGCCTTGCAACAGGGTTCGGCCGACGGGGCGGCAGCCGATAGCCCGGCAAACAAAAAGGGCGGCCCGAAGACCGCCCTTTCTTGTCGATCCGGCGAATGCCGGGCTCGGTTATTCCTTGATGGTGACGACGATGCCGGCACCGACGGTGCGGCCGCCTTCACGGATAGCGAAGCGCAGCTTCTCTTCCATGGCGATCGGCACGATCAGCTCGACATCGACCGTGATGTTGTCGCCCGGCATCACCATCTCGGTGCCTTCCGGCAGCGACACGATGCCGGTCACGTCGGTCGTGCGGAAGTAGAACTGCGGACGGTAGTTGGTGAAGAACGGCGTGTGACGGCCTCCTTCGTCCTTGGTCAGGATGTAGGCTTCGGCCACGAACTTCTTGTGCGGCTTCACCGTGCCCGGCTTGGCCAGAACCTGGCCGCGCTCGACACCTTCACGATCAACGCCGCGCAGCAGCGCGCCGATGTTGTCGCCAGCCTGGCCCTGATCGAGCAGCTTGCGGAACATTTCCACGCCCGTGCAGGTCGTCTTGGTCGTCGGACGGATGCCGATGATCTCGAGTTCCTCGCCGACCTTGACCACGCCGCGCTCGACGCGGCCGGTCACGACCGTGCCGCGGCCCGAGATCGAGAACACGTCTTCGATCGGCATCAGGAACGGCTTGTCGAGCGGACGGACCGGCGTCGGGATGTAGGCATCGACCGCAGCCATCAGCTCGCGGATCGCGTCTTCACCGATCTTCTTGTCCGAGTCTTCGAGAGCAGCCAGAGCCGAACCCTTGACGATCGGAATGTCGTCGCCGGGGAATTCGTTCTTGGTCAGAAGCTCGCGAACCTCGAGCTCGACCAGTTCGAGCAGCTCGGCGTCGTCGACCTGGTCGACCTTGTTCAGGAACACCACGATCGACGGCACGCCGACCTGACGGGCCAGCAGGATGTGCTCGCGGGTCTGCGGCATCGGGCCGTCGGCGGCCGACACGACCAGGATCGCGCCGTCCATCTGCGCGGCGCCGGTGATCATGTTCTTCACATAGTCGGCGTGGCCGGGGCAGTCGACGTGAGCGTAGTGGCGGTTGGCCGTCTCGTATTCGACGTGAGCCGTCGAGATCGTGATGCCGCGCGCCTTCTCTTCAGGGGCAGCGTCGATCTGGTCGTAGCGCTTGTATTCGCCAAAATACTTGGTGATCGCCGCCGTCAGCGACGTCTTGCCATGGTCGACGTGGCCAATCGTGCCGATGTTCACGTGAGGCTTGTTACGCTCGAATTTACCTTTGGCCATAATCGTTCTCCGTCTATTCTACCCGCTTGGGGGAAATTGTTATTCGCTCTTCAGATCCGGCACCGCGCAAGAGACGCGACGTCGATGGCTAAGGAACCCTTACGCGTATTTCTTCTGGACTTCCTGGGCCACTGCGGTCGGGACCGGCTCGTAGTGATCGAACTGCATCGTGTAGGCCGCACGGCCCTGGCTCATCGAGCGCAGGTTGTCGACATACTTGAACATGTTGGCGAGCGGCACCATCGCGTTGATGACCACGGCGACACCACGTGCTTCCTGACCCTGGATCTGGCCACGACGACCGTTCAGATCGCCGATGACGCTGCCGACATAGTCTTCCGGCGTCACGACTTCGACCTTCATGATCGGCTCGAGCAGCTGCACGCCAAGCTTGGGTGCTGCTTCACGGAAGCAGGCGCGGCCGGCGATTTCGAAGGCCAGAACGCTGGAGTCGACATCGTGGTAAGCGCCGTCGATGAGGGTCGCCTTGACGCCGATCATCGGGAAGCCCGCGAACGGACCCAAGGTCATGACGCTGTTGATGCCCTTTTCGACACCAGGGATGTATTACTTCGGCACGGCGCCGCCGACGATCTTGGTATCGAACTCGAACTCGCTGCTATCGGGGTTCGGCTCGAACAGGATCTTGACGCGAGCGAACTGACCGGTACCGCCGGTCTGCTTCTTGTGCGTGTAGTCCTGCTCGTGCTTGCGGGTGATCGTCTCGCGATAGGCCACCTGTGGTGCGCCGACATTGGCCTCGACCGCATGCGTCGCGAGTTCAAGGTCGAGGCCAATGTCGGCGCACCACAGG
>NZ_RZRP01000556.1:0-4224 GCF_003997795.1 Mesorhizobium sp. M7A.F.Ca.US.005.03.2.1
CGATGCAGCCGCTCCGGCAAAGCCGGCTGAGGGTGCCGGTGCGGCCGGAGCCGGGGCGGCGGGAGCGGCCGGCGCGGCACCCTCAGCCGGCTTTGCCGGAGCGGCTGCATCGGCAGGCTTGGCGCCTGCATCGGCGGCAGCCCCTGGTGCCGGCAGCGGCTTGGGATTGTCGGACAGCGTGCGCAGATAGGCGATGACGTTGGCGCGGTCCTCGTCCTTGGGCAGGCCGGCGAAGCCCATGGCGGTGCCCTTCACGAATTTCTTCGGCGAGGTGATGAAGTGGTTGATGTTGTCGTAGGTCCACTTCTCGGTGCCGCCCTTGGAGAATTCCTTCATGCCGGCCGAATAGGCAAAGCCTTCATGCTCGGCGACCGGGCGGTCGACGAGGTCCCACAGGTCCGGGCCGACCTTGTTGGGGCCGCCCTTTTCGCCGGAATGGCAGGCCTGGCACTTCTTGAAGACGGCGGCACCCTGCTCGACATTGGCGGTCGCCAGCAGATCGGCGATCGGCTTGGCCGCGGCGGCGGGCGCGGCCGGACCGCCTTCGGCGGGCTCGGCGGCCTCGATGGCGAAACCAGGCTTTTCCGGCGCCGGCGACGCAAACAGCGCATCGGACACAATGCCGACCGAGAAGACGACGAAAACGGTTCCGAGCAATCCGGCGAGCAGTTTGTTGACTTCGTTGGAATCCATACGCCCCTTGCTCCCTTTTCCGGCGGACAGAACCGTCCACTCCGTCCGTCGGTATCGTGACCCGCCCTGCCAGGGCGGTCAAATCGGGCGGAAACTAGGTCTTTTGCTGCGGCGTTGCAACACCTATAAGGGCGCTTCCAGTGAGACCTTTTGCCACTTTCCCTGTCCTCTTTCGAGACGCCTTGCACCCGAAATGTCCACGCTGATCCTGATCCCGGCCCGCATGGCTTCGACCCGCCTGCCGGGCAAGCCGCTGGCCGACATCGCCGGCGCCCCGATGATCGTCCATGTCGCCCGCCGCGCCGCCGAAGCCGGCCTTGGCCGGGTGGTGGTGGCGACCGACACGCAAAGCGTGGCGCAAGCGGTGCGCGCGCACGGTTTCGAGGCCGTGATGACGCGCATGGATCACGAATCCGGCTCCGACCGCATCCACGAGGCGCTGGTCGCGCTCGACCCCGGGCGCAAGGTCGAAACCATCGTCAATGTGCAGGGCGACCTGCCGACCATCGATCCCCGGATCATCGCCGCGTCGCTCAGGCCTTTCGAGGACAGTGCGGTGGATATCGCCACGCTCGGCGTCGAGATCGTCCGCGATGAGGAAAAGACCAATCCCAATGTCGTCAAGATCGTCGGCTCGCCGCTTTCCGGCAGCAGGCTGAGGGCGCTCTATTTCACCCGTGCCACGGCGCCTTGGGGCGAGGGGCCGCTCTACCATCATGTCGGCCTCTACGCCTATCGCCGCGAAGCACTCGAGCGTTTCGTCGCGCTGAAGCCGTCGCCGCTCGAACGGCGCGAGCGGCTGGAACAGTTGCGGGCGCTGGAAGCCGGCATGCGCATCGACGCCGAGATCGTCCAGTCGCTGCCGCTCGGCGTCGACACGCCTGAAGACCTCGAACGCGCCAGAACAATCCTTTCAACCTGAGATATCGGCATGCCTGAAAAGACCAACAGAATATCCTTCCAGGGCGAACCGGGCGCCAATTCCGACACCGCCAGCCGCAACATGTTCCCTTCGATGGAGCCGTTGCCCTGCCCGACCTTCGAGGATGCCTTCAACGCGGTCGAGACCAACAAGGCCGACCTCGCCATGATCCCGATCGAGAACACCATTGCCGGGCGCGTCGCCGATATCCATCATCTCCTGCCGGAATCGAAGCTGCACATCGTCGGCGAATATTTCCTGCCGATCCATTTCCAGCTGATGGTGCTGCCAGGCGTCAAGCGCGACGAGATCAAGACGGTGCACAGCCACATCCATGCGCTTGGCCAGTGCCGCAAATACGTTCGCAAGAACGGTTGGAAGGCGATCGTCGCCGGCGACACGGCCGGCGCCGCCAAAATGGTCTCCGAGGTCAAGGACCGCAGCATGGCGGCGCTGTCGCCGGCCCTGGCCGCGACCCTCTACGGGCTCGATATCATCGAGCAAAACGTCGAGGACACCGACTCAAACGTCACCCGCTTTGTCGTCCTGACCAAGAACAAGCAATGGGCCGAGCGTCCTTCGCCCGACGTCAAGATGATGACGACCTTCATCTTCCGCGTCCGCAACGTGCCGGCCGCGCTCTACAAGGCGATGGGCGGCTTCGCCACCAACGGCATCAACATGACCAAGCTGGAGAGCTACCAGCTGGGCGCTTTCACGGCGACGCTGTTTTACGCCGACATCGAGGGCCACCCCGACGACCCGCTGGTCAAGCTGGCGCTGGACGAGCTTCGTTTCTTCTCGCGCGAAGTGCGCATTCTCGGCGTCTATCCGGCCAGCGAGTCGCGTGAGCAGTGGAAGGTTGCGGACTAGATCACCGCGCCCAGCGGGACATAGTCAATCTCCATGAAGGTCTCGACCTCCGGCACCCAGCGGTCGCGCACGAAGGCGACATGGTCTGGATGGTCGTTGTATCTGGTGTAGGCGGCCTGGTCGGCGAACTCCATCGAGAAGCCGAAACGATAGTCGTTCTTGGGGCTGATCTGCCGCAATTGCTCGAAATGCGTGACGCCCCTGATCGCGGTGAGGATCCTCTTGGCGTCGACCAGGAACCGCTTTTCCTCCAGCGAATGCGGCGGATGCTTCAGCGTGAAAACGACGGTGTGACGGATCATGTCCTGCTCCTGCAATGTCTTTAGGTGTTCGCTGCCATCATTCTGAATCGACCCAGGCGCGGATGAGGTGATGCGCAATGGCGCCTTTCGGCGGCGTGATCAGATTGTCCTGGTGCGTCCTTTCCAGCATCCGGCGCACCTCGTCGCGAAAAAACCAGCGGCAGTCCTCAAGCTCGTTGAGGTCGGCCTGGATATCGTCATTGAGCGGCTCGCCGAAGCAGCCGATCATCAGCGAATAGGGGAACGGCCAGGGCTGGCTGGCGTGGTAGACGACGCGGCCAAGCCGGATGCCGGCCTCTTCCAGCGTCTCGCGGCGCACCGCCGCCTCGATCGTCTCGCCCGGCTCGATGAAGCCGGCGAGGGCCGAATACATGCCAGGCGCGAAATGACGGCCGCGCCCGAGCAGGCACTTCTCCCGCGTCGCCGTCAGCATGATCGCCACCGGGTCGGTGCGCGGAAAATGCTCGGTGCCGCAATTCGGGCAATGCCGCTTGTAGCCGCCGGCCCGCATCTGCGATTCCGTGCCGCATTTGCTGCAGAAGCGATGGCTGGCATGCCAGGCGAGCAAAGCCGCCCCTTGCGCCATCGCGCCGGCCGCCGCCTCGTCGATCAGCCCTTGCATGTAGACCGAGCGGTAGTCGATGGCCTTGACTGTTTCCGGAAGCTGTTCGGGTTCGACGCCGGCGGGCACGGCCAGCACCGGTCCTCGTTCGGAAAAGCCGAGCAGGATGCCTTGCGCCAGGGAAACCTTGAAGGGCTCGCTCTCGGTCGCACCGAACCAGGGATCGAGAGCGCCGCCATCGCCGAGCTTCAGATAGAGCCGGCCGCCATGCATCAGAAGCAGCCGCGTCGCCGGATCGGCCAGCGCCTTGTCGACCGAATCGTCGGCGCGGTTCTCGGACTGCCGGTCGATCGTGTTGCCGGCGAAGCCGACGAACTGGCTCGGCTCGCGCAAAGGCGCGTCAAACAGGCGGAAGCTCATGGGGACTCTGGAATATGTTGAGGGATGGACACGGGGAACGCTTATAGCGCCGCCTTGATCGTTTCGGCAAACCGTCGCAAGTCGGAACGTTGATAGGGCTCTCGCAGGCCATGTCCCCACACAGGACCTGGCCAGCCGGGATCGCCTTCAGAACGCGCGATGACATGGATGTGCAACTGGCGCACGATGTTGCCGAGCGCGCCGGTGTTGATCTTGGTGCAGCCGGTCGCTTTCTTCAGCGCCTGCGCCACCATATTGGTCTCGAAGGTCAGCATCGCCTGGTCGAGCGGCGTCATGTCGTGGATTTCCTCCGCGCCGGGGCGCTGCGGCACCAGCAGCAACCAGGGCCAGCGGCGGTCGTTCATCACCCGCAGCTCGCACAGCCCAAGCCACATCAACTGCTCGCTGTCCGCCTCCAGCCGTGCGTCCAGCGTGAATCCGGCCTTCAGGCC
>NZ_RZRP01000557.1:0-4224 GCF_003997795.1 Mesorhizobium sp. M7A.F.Ca.US.005.03.2.1
CAGCCGCACGAAAGGCGAGGTGTCGTAGGGATAGACGACCTCGACCCCTTGCGGGAAGGTCGAGCTCAGCCGGGCGATCGTCGAACGCACCGCTTCGGCGGTGTTGATGGCGTTGGCGCCGGTCGCCAAATTGACGGCGACGCCGGCCGCCGGCTTGCCATTGTAATTGGCCTGCGTCGTATAGCTTTCGGCGCCGAGCTCGACGGTGGCGACATCGTTGAGGCGGACCAGAGAGCCATCGGTCTGGCTCTTCAGGATGATGTTGCGGAACTGTTCGGCGGTCTGCAGCCGGCTCTTGGCCGTCACCGTGGCATTGAGCTGCTGGCCCTTGCGCGCCGGCAGGCCGCCAAGCTGGCCGGCCGAAACCTGCGTGTTCTGCGCCTCGATCGCCGAGGCAATGTCGCTCGGCATCAAGGCGTATTTGGCGAGCTGGTCCGGATCGAGCCAGATGCGCATGGCATAGCCGGAGCCGAACAGCTGCGTCGAGCCGACGCCTTCGACGCGCTTCAGCGTGTCGTTGACGGTGGCGTCGACATAGTCGGCGAGATCGGTCGAGTTCATCTTGGCGTCGGTCGAGACGAAGCCGATGACCATCAGGAAGCCGGTCGAGGATTTGGAGACGGTGATGCCGTTGCTCTGCACCACCTGCGGCAGCTGCGACTGCACCAGCTGCAGCTTGTTTTGCGTCTGCACCTGGGCGGTATCGGGATCGGCCGCTGTGGTGAAGGTCAGCGTGATCGAGGCCGAACCGGTCGAGGTCGACGTCGCCGTCATGTAGTCGAGATTGTCGATACCGGTCATGCCTTGCTCGATGACCTTGGTCACCGAGTTCTCGACCGTCTGCGCGTCGGCGCCCGGATAGGTGGCGCTGATGTTGACTGTCGTCGGCGCAATCTGCGGATATTGCGAGATCGGCAGCGAGGTGAGCGCCAGGAGGCCGCCCAGCATGATCACGATGGCGATCACCCAGGCGAAGATCGGCCGGTTGATGAAGAATAGTGACATCGCTCAGTTCCCGGTCGCGGCGGCAGGCGCCGGTTTCGCCGCATTGGACGCGGCCGGTGCGGCGGACGTGCTCTGCCCGCGGTCCTTGACCTCGCCGGTCGTCTCGTCGATCGTCACTTCGACACCCGTCGCATCGCCGCCGGGGCGCACCAGTTGCATGCCCTCGACGATGACGCGGTCGCCGTCGCCGACACCCGAATCCACCAGCCAGTTGTTGCCGACGCTGTTGCGCACGGCGAGCACGCGCGTCTCGACCTTGCCCTGCGCATTGATGACCATGGCGGTGGCCTCGCCCTTGGTGTTGCGGCTGACGGCACGCTGCGGCACCAGGAAACTGTTCTGGGCAACGCCCTCCTCGACCAGTGCCCGCACATACATGCCGGGCAGAAGCAGGCGGTCGGGATTGGGGAACTCGGCCCTGAGCGCAAAGGTGCCGGTGGTCTGGTCGACATTGGCGCCGGCGAATTCCAGCTTGCCGGTCTGCGTGTAGATGGTGCCGTTCTCGAGCTTCAGCTTCACGCTGACATTGGGCCCGCTGAACTTCAGCCGCCCTTCCGAGATCGCCTGGCGCAGATTGAGCAGGTTGGTGCTCGACTGCGTGACGTCGACATTGATCGGATCGAGGGCACGGATGGTGGTCAGCACCGTGTCCTGGTTCGCGGTCACCAGCGCGCCCGGCGTCAGCGTGGACTTGTCGATGCGCCCGGCGATCGGTGCCGTGATGGAGGTCCGGTCGAGGCTGATGCGCGCCGTCTCGGCACTGGCCTTGGCCGAGGCGACATCGGCTTGCGCCTGCGCCAGCGTGGCGGCGGCATCGTCATAATCCTGTTTGGAAACAACGTTCTGCTTCAACAGGCCGGCATAACGGTCGAACTTGGCCTGCGCCGTAGGCACCGCCGCTTCCGCCTTCTGCTGTGCGGCGACCGCGCTGTCGTAGGACGCCTTGTAGCTCGCCGGATCGATGAGGTAGAGCGGCTGTCCAGCCGCCACCTCGCTGCCCTCCTTGAACAGGCGCTGCTGGATAATGCCGTTCACCTGCGGGCGCACTTCGGCAACCAGCGAGGCCGCCGTGCGTCCCGACAGTTCGGCGGTGATCGCCACCGATTGCGGATGCAGGGTGACGACGCCGACTTCCGGTTTGCCGGGCGCGCCCATGCCTGCGGGGGCGCTGCTCTCCTGCGAGCAGGCCGCCAGCAGAAAGGCGGATGCGAACATCGCGGTCCAGGGCGCCAGACGGCGTGCCGGCTGCAAAGACGGGCTAGGCTGGATAGACATGGACTGAATGATCTTTCGCTGGAGTTGCGGGCGCGGGCAATCGACCGCTTGGTCGAGGCATGCCGGCCGATATCTTGATGGTGGGCCGCGCCGGTCTGCGGGCGGCGACGAGCAATGCTTCGAAGCGGCTCATGTCGCGCTCCTTCTCGGCGGCCGGAGCTGCTCGAAGGTCGAGTAGCCGGCCGCGATGCCCACCAACATCATTATGCCGATCAGCGAGGACATGCCAAGCGCCTTGCCGGAATTCACGCGATCTTGCGGTCATGATGCCCATGGTTGTCGAGCGGCTGCGACAGCGGGAGCGACAACCGCCAGGCGGCGAAACTCAGGCGGATCGCGCCCTTCAGCGTGTCGACCGACGGGGCCAGCGGCATGCCTCGCCCGACAGGACCGAACGAGAGCCTCGGGCTGGCGGACGCGAGCAGCCGCAGCATGATCATGGCTTCCCACATTGTCGTGCTTCCATTGCAGGGTTCGAATTGGGCATGGTTCCGAATTGGCGCGATTCGAACTGGGCGTGATCGAAACGAGGATGGCGGAGATACGCCCGCCATCCCCGGAGAACCGGCCGACCCGAGAACGGGTTGGGTACCGGGCCGGCCGGTGCAGTCGGTCAGAGTTGCTCGTCGTTCCCGGGCTGGGGCGGGAGCTGCCTGCCATCGTTGGGCAGGCCTCTGGGGCCGGCTGCATCGTTCGGCGGACCGCCCCAGGGACCGGGGGGTGATCCATGGGCACGTTCCGCCGAAGCGAGGAGTTCGAGTTGTTCGGGCGTCAGCTTGGCGCGCAGTTCAGCGATCGCCTCCTTCAGTCTGCCGGCCGAAACCGCGCGGGCGGTAACGTCGTCGGCCAGCTTTTCCTGGAATGCGAAGGGATCGGGCTTGCCGCCCGGGCCTGCTGCGTCGGGGTCCTTCGCTTCAGCACCAACGGGCCGCCCGCGGTCAGGCCGAGGCTGCGAAAGCACCGCCTGCAGCGCGCTGGTGTAGTCGCGCCAGGCGTCGAGTTGTTCGGTGCGGATGCCGACGCGGGTCTCCAGCGCGGCGAGCCGGGCGGCCAGCATGAATTCCGGCGGCGGACCCATGCGGCGGGGGCCAAAGCCTTGCGGGCCGAAACCCTGCGAACCAGGTCGCATCGGTCCATGCGGGCCGGGTCCATTCCGGCCGTGGCCTGCCCCATCCTGCATGGCCATGACAGGGGACGGCTCACCGGGTCCGGCGCCGGGGTCGGGCTGCGCCGCCAGCGCGGGGTGAATTGCGGCGACGGAAAACAGGCCGAGCGCAAGAAGTCTGCTTGGCATAAAGATGTTCCTTTCTCTCATGCTTCGGACGGTTCAGAGGATAGGAAGCGTCTTTGTCCGCTTCGCGTCGGCGTGTTGCCGAAGGTTTCCGCAAAAGGGCAATTTGTTTCCGAATGTTTCCCATGGCCCGCCGGAAACGTTCGGTTGCAATTTTCCACGCCGCTCGGGCGCGGCTCTCCTATAATCGCGGCAAGCCCCTGCAATCACGGGTCCCAATATTCATCGGCAACGGCACGGTCATGCAGTCACAACCCCATATCCTCGTCGTCGACGACGACCGCGAGATCAGGACGCTTCTCCAGCGTTACCTCGACAGCCAGGGCTTTCGCGTCACGGCGGCGGCGGACCGGCGCGAATGCGAGCAACGGCTTGGCTCCGGCCAATTCGACCTGATCGTGCTCGACGTGATGCTGCCGGACGGCTCGGGGCTCGATATCTGCCGCGGTTTGCGCGACCGCAAGCCGCACACCCCGATCATCCTGCTGACCGCGCTGAAGGAAGATGTCGACCGCATCATCGGCCTGGAACTCGGCGCCGACGACTATCTCGGCAAGCCGTTCAACCCGCGTGAGCTCATTGCCCGCATCCGCGCGGTGCTCAGGCGCTCGACGCCCGAGGAGGCGCCCGCGCCGCCGCGCGCGCGCATCTAC
>NZ_RZRP01000558.1:0-4221 GCF_003997795.1 Mesorhizobium sp. M7A.F.Ca.US.005.03.2.1
GGTCGAGCACGGAGAGGCCCGCCTTGGCGCCTTCGGCCCGGTCGGACTTGGTGTCGGCCTTGACGACCTTGATCTGCTTTCCAAGCAGACCGCCAGCCGCATTGATCTCGTCGATGCGGATCAAGGCCGCCTCCTGCGCAGGCTTGTCATAGGCTTCCATGAAGCCCGACTCCGCAGTGGCGAAGCCGATGACGATGGTCTTGTCATCGGCCAGGGCCGGGTATGCGATGGACATCGAGGCCAGAGCGGTTGCGACAATTCTCATTTTGTATGTCATGCACGTCTCCTTTTTGTTTTCCGGTCGGGCTTGTGCCGCCGGTCACTTGTTGCGACTGCTGCGGGGTAAGGTGATCTCGCGGTTGCCCATGAGTCCGGATGGGCGAAGCGCGAGGATCACGATCATGATGACGCCGAGGGCTATTTCCTGAACCCCTTTCGGGAGGGCGAAAGTGGACTCGCCGAGCGATACGCCTGCCTCCAGCCAGCGCAGCGCCTGGATGAGGGCGGACAGCAGGACGACACCCACCACACCCCCCGACAGGCTGCCCATGCCGCCGACAACGAGCATGGAAAGGGTGATGAAGGTGAGACCGAGATAGAATGTGTCGGGTGTGACCACGCCGATGGAATGAGCCATGAGCGCACCGCCCAGCCCCATCACCGCGCCTGATATGACGAATGCCACCAATCTTTCCCTGGGAATGTCGATACCGGAAGCCGCGGCGGCGGTGGGCTCGTCGCGGGCAGCACGAAGGGCCAGGCCGGACCGGGAGATCGCGTGCGCCCAGGCGATGAAGATCGCGACCACGGCGCCGATGAGATACGGCCAGATCACGCGTACGATCGGAATGCCGACGACCGATGAGGTCGCTCCGGTCACGCTCTCCCAGTTGGAATAAATTGTGTTGATCATGGCGAGCATCGCGAAGGTCGCGATCGAAGCCGCGATGCCCGATAATCGCATCAGCACCCGCCCGAAGATGAGAGCGGCGAGGGCGGCGAACAATGCTGCCAGCGTAGCCGATTGCCAGTACGGCAATCGGGTCGCCAGCAGCCATTCGGGCAGTCCCGGCAGCGAACCGCGTTTCATCATCGGATTGATGGTGAGCCACGCGGCCGCGTAGGCGCCAAGGCAGGTGAAGCCGATATGCCCGAAGCTGAGAACGCCCGAATTCCCGATAAAGATGTATAGGCCCACGACGAGGATGACACGGACGAACACGTCGATCACCGTCTGGTTGAAGGGCCGCGATCCGGTCATCACCGTGATCAGCGCGATGGCCAGCAGCAGCAGAGAAAGCAGGACCGGTGTCAGGATTGTGCGGCGGGCAAGCGCGAAGCGGGCGGGCTTTCGCTCGGCAGCCGGGGCACCGGCAGCGGTAGAGTTGGTGAGGGAGGCGGCGACACCCCTGAAATCAGATCCTTTCCTTGGTGCCGCGCGCGGCAATAAGACCCTGTGGGCGGAAGAGGAGGACGAGGATGACCGCTCCATAGACAAAGGCATCGCGGAATGGCCGGGCGTCGATGGGCAGCATGACTTGCATGATCACCGAGGCGGCACCCAGCAGGAAGCCGGCGAGCACGGCTCCCCCGAGGCTGCCGAGGCCGCCAATGACGGTGGCGATGAAGGCCATCAACATGATCGAGGCGCCCATCTGGATGTCCAGCGTGCCTGTCTGGGCGCCAAAGATCAGTGCAATGGCGGCGGCCAACGCGCCGGAGAGGGCGAACGCGCCCATGATAACCCGGTTCGCACGCACACCCAGCATTCGGGCCATCGAGAAGTTCTCGGCCGCCGCCCGCATCTCCAGGCCGAAGCGGGTTTGACGCAGGAACAGTGTCAGGCCGATCAGGATGACCATCGTGGCCACGATCGTTATGAGCTGGAGGAGGGGAAGCCTGGCACCAAGGATCTCCACCGGCTGGGACAGTTCGGGCAGCAGCGAGATCGATTTCGGCCGACTGGAGAAAAGCATGAGCAGGAAGTAGCGAATGACGAAACCGAGCGCGAAGGAGGCGATCATCATGGTTGCCGGATTTGCCTGACGGAACCGCCTGAAGACGACGATTTCGCACAGCACCGACAGCCCGGCCCCGCAGAGGAGCACGAATGGCAACAGCAGGTACCACGGCAATTGGCCGGCGAAGACGATGGCCATTGCGTCCGTAGACGGCCATAACAGGGCGAAGACGCAGAAGGCGATGACGTCGCCATGCGCGAAGTTCACGAGCCGCATGACGCCGAAGATGAGGGCAATGCCGAGCGCCCCGAGCGCATAGAGCGAACCAAGCGAGAGTGCGTCGAACAGGATCTGAAGCATCTCAATTGTCCTCGTAGCCGAAATAGGCAGCCTGGATCGCCTCGCCATTGCCGAGCGTCCGCGCGTCGCCATCGAGCACGATCTGTCCGCCACGCATCAGGATCATCCGCCCGCCCACCATCATCGCCCGGGCCGAGCTCTGCTCAACGATCAGGAGCGTGAGCTGGCGCTGCGCACGCAGCGCGATCAGCCGCTCGTAGACCTGGTCGTTGATGTTGGGGGCGAGGCCCAGTGAAGGCTCGTCGATGGCTACAAGCCGCGGATTGGTCATCAGCGCGCGGCCGATGACCAGCATTTGCTGCTGCCCGCCGGACAGCAATCCCGCCTGCCCGTGCCGCCTCTCTTTCAGCATCGGGAAGGTTGCGTAGACGGCTTCGAGTTCGTCGGCCGCTCGGCTGCGCCAGCCGCGTTCGCGGGCATGCATGCCGGTTCCGACCAGAAGGTTCTCTTCGGTCGTCAGCGAGCCGAAGACATCGCGCCCCTCCGGCACCATGGAGAATCCGAGCCGGGCGATGTTCTCCGGCGCCTGGCCGGTGATCTCATGACCAGCAAGGTCGATCCGGCCGCCCGCCACCGGCGTAACACCGGCAATCGCGCGCAGCAGCGAAGACTTCCCGGCTCCGTTCGGGCCGGTGATGAACAGGATTTCTCCCTCGTCCATGGAGAAGGAGACATTGCGGACCGCCGTGAGACGGCTGTAGCGGATGGTGATATCGGAAAGGGCGAGCAGGCTCATTCCATCGCCTCCAGCACAGGCAGGTCGGTGTTCGCGGCCGTGCCCATATAGGCGTGGCGCACCTTCTCGCTGTCGCGGATCGCGGCAGGCGGTCCTTCCTCGATGATCGCTCCGGAATCGAGCACGACGATATGCTGGCAAAGGCCGAGCACCAGCCCGACATTGTGCTCGATGAGCAGGACACCACAGCCGAGATCGCTGGCGATGTGTCTTATCAGGGCGGAAAGCTCCCGCGCCTCCAGTGCGCTCATGCCAGCCGCGGGCTCGTCGAGCAGGATGTATGCGGGCCGTCCCATCAAGGCGCGGCCAATGGCGACGCGGCGCTCGTCCGTGTATGGCAACGTTCCGGCGATGCGGGTACCCAGCGCACCGATGCCTATCCAGTCGAGCATCGCTTCCGCTTCGGCGATGGCAGCGCGCCGGCTCATTCCCAGGCCAACGCCCGTTACCTCCAAATTGTCCAGCACAGGCAGGTCGCGGAAGAGCCGCCCACCCTGAAAGGTGCGGGCAATGCCGCGCCGCCGGACCTGATGCGGCTTGAGACCCGTGAGTGCTTCCCCGTCGAGCTTGATGGTGCCTTCCGTCGGTGCCTGGAAGCCGGTCAGCACGTTGACGAGCGTGGTCTTGCCAGCGCCATTCGGGCCGATGAGGCCACTGATGCGGCCGGGCGTAATTTGGAGGTCTACCGATGACAGGGCCTTCAGCCCCGCAAACGATACCGAGACGTTCTCCGCGCTCAGATGACTCATGACCCTTTCCTTCTTTCTACCGACGGAAAGGCGCGAAGCATCCGGCCTTGCGGCCAGCCACGTTGCAAATGTCTTCCCCTGTCGGTTCCGGCGGTCTCTAGCGGACTGCTCGGGTGCCAAATTCACGCCGTTGCCCGGCGTCGTCTTGTCGTTTCGCGCACCGGATTTTGTCTTCCGCCACGCGCGGTCGGTTTTGGCCGGCCGATCTCCTCGCCTCCGGCTCCTCCGCCGGCATTCCCGGCTGACGTCAGCCGGCCAGATGCCCTTCAGCGCGCGCCAGCGCGCCGCGCTGTTCGGTTCGCGCGGCAAGCGCGTCTTCCAGCGTCACCGGAACGAAGCGCGCCGGGGTGTGCGGCTGGAGTTGGGCGATAAGGTCCATGTCGGCCGATATCACCACGCCCAGCATCATATACCC
>NZ_RZRP01000559.1:0-4220 GCF_003997795.1 Mesorhizobium sp. M7A.F.Ca.US.005.03.2.1
AGGCCAGCCAGATGCTGTCGGGCATGTCGCGCGGCGCCGGCCTGGTGCTGGCCGCCAAGAACGAGGTGGCGCTGAAGCACATCGAATTCATCCAGCTTGAGCCGACGAAGGCGCTGGCGGTGCTGGTGTCGCAGAATGGCGACGTCGAAAACCGCGTCGTCGACCTGCCCGCCGGCATCACCGTCTCGCAACTGCACGAGGCCTCGAATTTCCTCAACGCCCATATACGCGGTCGCACGCTTGCCGAGGCGCGGATCGAGATCGCTCGCATCAAGGAAGAAACCAGGGCCGCGCTCGACACGCTGTCGCAGGACCTGGTGGAGAAGGGGCTGGCGGTGTGGGCCGGCGCCGACAGCGGCCTGCCGGCACGGCTCATCGTGCGCGGGCGTGCCAATCTGCTTGAAAACGTTACCGCCCAGGCCGACATCGAGCTGCTGCGCCATCTGTTCGAGGACATGGAGACGCAGGACGGGCTTATCCAGCTGCTTGACCTCGCCGAGCAGGGCTCGGGTGTGCGCATCTTCATCGGCTCGGAAAACAAGCTGTTTTCGCTGTCGGGCTCGTCGCTGGTCGTCGCCCCCTATCGCGACAAGGATGCCCGCGTCGTCGGCGCGCTCGGCGTCATCGGCCCGACCCGGCTGAATTACGCGCGCATCGTCCCAATGGTCGACTATACGGCGCAGCTGATTTCACGCATGCTGCGCTGAGCTGATCCAACCGAGGAGACGACGATGGCGCTCGAAGAATTCAAGGCCCGGATCAGCCTGCTGCTGGAGGAGATGGTCAACCAGCCGGAAGACCAGCACGAGATCCAGGAGCAGCTGCGCGAAAAGCTACGGGAAATGCGCGCCATGGGCCTGCCGCTGCCGGCCGACCTCGTCGAGTTGGAAAAACGCCTCGACGACGATTTCTACGCCGCCGGGACCTGAACCGGAAAACCGCAAGCTTCCTTCACCTCATCGTGTGCCGTGGAACGATCGACGAAACCGGTCGTTCCTGTTTTCACGCCCGAACACTGGAGGACCGAATGATGCGTTTTGCCGGCCCCGCACTTTCCGCCGCACTGTTTCTCTCGACCGCTTCATTCGCCCAGCAGGCGGACGAACCGGTGCTGAAAGGCGCGGCTGCCTTCGGCGACTGGCGAGCGGACAAGCCGGGCACCCGCCGCCTGATCAGACCGGATGATCTGCCCAAGCCCAATGCCACCCGGTCGACCTCGAACAGCGCCGGCATCGCGGACATGCCGGCAGACGCGAAGCTGCAACTGCCGCCGGGTTTCTCGGCCGAGCTGGTTGCATCGGGCATCGACAATCCACGCGTCGTACGCGTCGCACCGAATGGCGACCTGTTCGTCGCCGACAGCAAAGCCAACCAGGTCCGCATCTATCGCCTCGCCGAAGGCAGTGCGAAGCCGGCGCAGGACGGCATCTTTGCCGGCAATCTCAACCGGCCCTATGGCATTGCCTTCTATCCGCCGGGCGCTGACCCGCAATGGGTCTATGTCGCCAACAGCGACAGCATCGTGCGCTTTGCCTACCGCAATGGCGACCTGAAGGCCTCCGGCGACCCGGAACCCATCGTCGGCAACATCCCCGCCAGTCATCACTGGACCCGCGATATCGCCTTCTCGCCGGACGGCAAGACGCTTTACCTTTCGGTCGGCTCGGGATCGAATGTCGCCGAGGACATGGGCCGGGAGCCGAAAGGCGGACTCGATGCCTGGGCGAAATCGCAGCCGCTGGGTGCAGCCTGGGGTTCTGAAGACGGCCGCGCCGACGTGCTGGCCTTCGATCCCGATGGCAAGAACGGCCGCATCTTTGCCGCCGGCCTGCGCAACTGCTCGGGTATGACTGTGCAGCCGGCGACCGGCGCGCTGTGGTGCGTCGTCAACGAACGCGATGCGCTTGGCGACAATGTGCCGCCCGAATACGCGACCGTGGTCAAGGAGGGTGCCTTCTATGGCTGGCCCTGGTACTATATCGGCAACAATGAGGATCCGCGCCACAAGGGTGAGCGCCCCGATCTTGCCGGCAAAACGACCGTTCCCGATGTGCTGATGCAGGCGCATTCGGCGCCGCTCACCATCGCCTTTTACGAGGGGAAGAGCTTTCCAGCTGAATACAAGGGCGATGCGTTCGTCGCTCTGCATGGTTCATGGAACCGCGGCAACAGGACCGGCTACAAGGTGGTGCGGTTGCTGTTCAAGGACGGCAAGCCGACCGGCGCGTATGAGGATTTCATCACCGGCTTCGTTGTTTCCAACGGTGAGGTCTGGGGCCGGCCGGTCGGCGTGGCGATTGCGAGCGACGGTGCGCTGATCGTCAGCGAGGACGGCAACGGCACCATCTGGCGTGTCACCCATGGCGACGGTCCGTCCTGATCTGCTCAGGTAACGCAGGCCCCCTCACCCGGATTGCCAACCGAATTGCGAAGAGCAATTCGGGACAATCCGACCTCTCCCCGAGGGGAGAGGAGTCAGCAGACGCTGGCGCCCGTCTCTTCTCCCCTCGGGGAGAAGGTGGCCGCGAAGCGGCCGGATGAGGGGGCTTCGTAAGGCGAGCCCTCGATATCTGGTGCAATAGAATCCGGCCCCAGGAAATTCAATCTTGGCCTGTCCCATGCAATAAAACGCTCTGATCCGAGACCAGTGCCATGACCCTTACCGGATTCCTCGCCTATAGTGCGGCCCTCGGCATCGCCGCCGCGATTCCTGGTCCCGGCATCACCGCGCTGGTCGCCCGTGCGCTCGGCTCAGGCTTCCGATCGTCGCTGGCGATGTCGTTTGGCCTGATGGTTGGCGACATCACCTATCTGACCGCCGTGGTGCTTGGCCTCGCCTTCGTCGCACAATCCTTCGGCATGGTTTTCCTGGCCATCAAATGGCTCGGCGTCGCCTATCTCGCCTTTCTCGGCTGGCGCTTCTGGAACAGCGGCATCACGCCCGAGACCGTCGAGGCCGGAAAAGGCAAGGGCGGCTTGCTGTCGAGCTTTGCCGCCGGCCTGACCGTTACCCTCGGCAATCCGAAGACGATGATCTTCTATCTCGCGATCACGCCGACCATCGTCGACCTGAAAACCATCACGCTGGCGGATTACGGCATCCTCGTCGCGCTGACCGTTGTCGTGCTGTTGGTGGTGCTGGTGCCGTATCTGGCGCTGGCGGCCAAGGCGCGCTGGTTTCTGAAATCGCCCCGCGCGCTCAAGGCGCTGAACCGCACGGCGGCCGGCTTCATGGTCGGTGCTGCTGCAGCGATTGCCGCTCGGCAATAGAGAGCTTTCGGCCAAAGCATTTCGCAAACAGGCCTTTGCGAGAAATGCTTTTCCGGGACGGCACGGTTTTAGAGACAGGTCCCACTCGGATATTTTCAGCCGACAGTCTATCTTGCGCGACCGAAGGCCCTATCTTGCCGGCTGCAATTCCACTGCCTGAAATCCTTACTCGCCTGAAGTTCTGGGAGCGAAACAAATGAACAAGTCCGCCACATCAGCCCGCGTGCCCGGCCGCGGCCGCGTCTACAATTCCATCACCGATACGATCGGCGACACGCCCCTGGTGCGGCTCGACAAGTTCGCCAGGGAAAAGGGCATCGTCGCCAATCTCATCGCCAAGCTCGAATTCTTCAATCCGATCGCCTCGGTCAAGGACCGCATTGGCGTGGCGATGATCGAGGCGCTTGAGGCATCAGGCAAGATTTCTCCCGGCAAGACAACGCTGATCGAACCGACGTCGGGCAACACCGGCATCGCGCTTGCCTTCGCCGCCGCGGCCAAGGGCTACAAGCTGATCCTGACGATGCCCGAAACAATGTCGGTCGAGCGCCGGAAAATGCTGGCGCTGCTCGGCGCCGAGCTGGTGCTGACCGAGGGTCCGAAAGGCATGAAAGGCGCCATCGCCAAGGCCGACGAACTGGCAGCGACGATCCCCAATGCGATCATCCCGCAGCAGTTCGAGAACCCGGCCAATCCGGAAATCCACCGCACGACGACGGCCGAGGAAATCTGGAACGATACGCATGGCGAGGTCGATATCTTCGTCGCCGGCATCGGCACCGGCGGCACCATCACCGGCGTCGGCCAGGTGCTGAAGAAGCGCAAGCCCTCCGTGCATGTCGTCGCTGTCGAGCCCGACTCCTCGCCGGTTCTGTCGGGCGGCCAGCCCGGCCCGCACAAGATCCAGGGCATCGGCGCCGGTTTTGCGCCCAAGATCCTCGACACGACGA
>NZ_RZRP01000055.1:0-15108 GCF_003997795.1 Mesorhizobium sp. M7A.F.Ca.US.005.03.2.1
GCTCAAACCTGCCTCCAAAAAGCAGCCTTGAATCAATCCTCTTGGGCTACGTCAATCGCATCGACGTCCGAAATTCCGTAAGGCGGATATACTATTCCGCCAAGGTGATGGACAGTTCGAGAGGGCTGTCGCTATCCGCGAAAAATCGGCTGCCATCCTCAAACTCGATCACCACCTCTCCATCGCGGTGGCGCATGACACGGCGAACAACCTTGCCAATCAGCATCGACGTAGCTCGTTCGCTCTCTTCTTCCAGTGTCATTCCCAATGCTAACAACCCGATCGCAGGAAAGCGACCCTGCTAACATCGAATTTGTCCACGCCGCCTAGGGTCTGCGGTTTGCGGATTGAGTGGCAAAGCGCATGCAGTCCTGGAAAGTAGGTCGTGGGAGGGGGAGGAGTGTCGCGATGGTGACAGCTCTTCCTACTCAGACCTTTGCCATTGGCCGTTGCCAGCAGAGCCAGAGTTTATGATTGCCAGCACTTCGCAGCTGGTCCTCTAAGGCCGAAGCTTATCCATTTGAGGGCAAACGGCTTGTTATCGGGTCGCAGTCGCCGGCGCCAACACCGAGGCCTGAACGCGGGGCTATCTCGGTTCTAGATGGTTACGATATCCAAACTGCATTTGACGAAAACACCGGTGGCATCGATCATTAATTACGCACCGGCGCCTGATCCAAATTACTCAAATGCGGGAACGTGCCTATGGTTGGCGTTGACAGGTTCAAGGAGATCGAGATCGAAGCGATGACTTGGCGCCGGTACCTGCACGAGAATCCGGAGCTTGACTATCGGGTGAATGACACAGCGGCATTTGTGGCGGAAAAGCTGGCTTCCTTCGGGATTAACCACATCGAGTGCAGGATAGCTGAAACCGGCGTGGTTGCGTTGATCCAAGGTCAACTCGGAGATGGGCCCACTATCGGGTTGCGGGCCGACATGGACGCTCTGCCTATACTCGAAGCTTCAGGCAAACCTTGGACGTCGAAAAGGTCCGGACAGATGCACGCGTGTGGTCACGACGGGCATACTGCAATGCTCCTTGGCGCCGCGAAATACCTCGCCGCGACCCGGAACTTCAAAGGGTCCGTTGCCCTGATCTTCCAACCTGCCGAGGAAGATGGCCGCGGCGGCCAAAGAATGGTCCAGGAGGGGATCATGGACCGTTTCGGGATATCTCAGGTCTTTGGCATGCACAATTGGCCAGGCATGGAGGTTGGTGCGTTCGGCATTTGCGAAGGTTCGATTTTTGCCGCGCTCGACGAGTTCGATATTGTGGTCAAAGGCAGAGGGGGTCACGCGGCCGCTCCCCATCTGACAATTGACCCCGTCGTTGTTGCAGCTCAGATCATTTTAGGCTTGCAGACACTAGTCTCACGCAACACGGACCCCACCGAGTCCCTGGTGATCTCCGTCACAAAGCTGAACGCCGGACAAGCTTACAACATCATTCCCGAACGCGCGGAGATTGCCGGAACAGTCAGGACACTGTCACCGATTTTGCGCGACTTCGCTGAAAAACAGATTGAGGCGTGCGCGGAAAATATTGCACGCGCTTCCGGGGCGAAGGTCGAGTTTCAGCATCGCCGCCTGGAGCCCCTCACTGTCAATCATCCCGATCAAACGCGTCGGGCAACAGAGGTGGCGCGTGCTCTGGTCGGCCATTCATCGGTGAACCCCAAAGTCAAACCTAGTTTGGGGTCAGAGGACTTCGCGTACATGCTAGAGGCGCGGCCGGGGGCATGTATACTGCTTGGAAATGGATCGACTGCTGCTCTCCATAATCCAACCTACGACTTTAACGATGAAGCACTGCCATACGGCATTGGATACTGGGTCAACTTGGCCGAGGCTGCTCTAGCACCATGACATTGTCCAAGCAAAACAACCTTGGCTAATCAAGGCTGAGATCACAAGAAGAGGGTAACGACATGAAATACGAAATAAATCGCCGACGATTGCTGCAGGCGACATCGACCGCCATGGCGGCTGGCGCTCTGTCTTCAATTGCGGGCCGCGTTGCGGCCCAAACACCCAACCAGATCAACGTAGTGCTAGGCGGCGGCGATTGGGGAAAGGCTAACATTGAGGCTTACGCTAAGCCATTTGAAGCTGAGACCGGTATCAAGGTCAACCCAATCACCGACGACATGGGTATGGGACAGGTCGAGTTGATGGTAAAATCGGGCAATGTCACGGTAGATGTCGGGGCGCTTACGCAAGGGTCCGGCTTGGTCGCAGCTAAGAAAGGAATTCTTGAAGAAATTGATTACTCCTTGTTCAGGAAAGAAGAGCTAGACGGAATTTATGAATTTGCCAAGCAACCGTTTGGCGTGGCAAATTTGATTTACTCATATAATATGGTATATAGCACAGACGTATTCCCAGCTGATAAACCCCGGCCGACAAACTGGGCTGAATTCTGGGATGCTGATAAGTTTCCCGGCGTTCGCACCTTGGTGTCCGGCCAGTTTGGTTCAGAAGGACCCTGGGAAGAGGCCCTGTTAGCGGACGGTGTATCTCCCGATAAGCTCTACCCGATGGATATCGACCGGGTGTTTGCCAGTTTGGACAAAATAAAGCCGCACATCCGTAAGTGGTGGAGCAGCGGATCAGAGATTCAACAGATGTTGCATGATAAGGTCGTTGACATCGCTCAATCGTATGACGGAAGAGCTCTACTGTTGATCGATCAGGGCGCCGCGACGGAGATCAATCGAAACCAGGCGAAGCTGCAGTGGGATTATTGGGTCATTCCAAAGGGTTCACCCAACGCGAAGGCTGCGCAGAAGTTTATCGAATTCGCCACTCGCGCGGAACGTCAGGCAGCATTTTGCCAATTGTTTCCTGAGGGACCAAGCAACGGCAATGCGTTCAAACTTCTTCCCGAGAAAGTTGCGCGCAAGCTCCCTACCCACCCAGATTACATCAAGAGCAGCGTTTCCATCAACGGCAAATGGTACAATGAGGTAGGCCCCAGCGGTGTTTCCAACACTGAGATGCTTATCCAGCGGTGGAATGAGTGGATCCTGCAGTAGGGTTGGTTGAAGTGCGAAAGTCCGGTCGGGGTAACTCCATACCGGGCTAAAGTCGAAACTGATGCTGAAAATGTGACGGGGAGCGGGGTAGCCCACTAGCCTCTCCGCTCACGGCATCGGGTACGACGGCAGAAGGTACGGCAAATGCCTGCTAATGCACGCCAGCGATGGTGGAGGAGCCACAGTGAACATGCACGCAATGAATACCGCCCCCCGTTCGGAAGTTGACGCTGCAGATGTGAACCAATCGGTGCCACAAATTCAGTTCAGCAGTGTTACCAAGATGTACGGGAGTGTTCCGGCGGTCAGGGATCTGTCGCTGACCGTGCGTCGCGGCGAGTTCTTGACGATTCTCGGCCCGAGCGGCTCGGGTAAGACCACTACCCTGATGCTCTTGGCCGGCTTTGAGGCCCCGAGTTCGGGTGATATTATGATCGCCGGCCATTCAGTGGCTTCGGTCCCGTCCTACCGGCGCGATCAAGGAATTGTGTTCCAGAGCTATGCGCTGTTCCCGCATCTCACAGTGGCTCGAAACCTGGAATTCCCTCTCGAAATGCGGGGCATGGCTCCCGATCAGAGGAAGGTTCGGGTAGCCCGTATGCTTGAGCGCGTGCATCTAGGGGAATTCGGCGGTCGCATGCCATCCCAATTGAGTGGCGGTCAGCAGCAGCGCGTGGCGCTAGCCCGCGCGCTGATTGCCGATCCACCCTTCCTATTACTTGATGAACCGCTTGGCGCACTCGACCGTAACCTGCGTGAGCAGATGCAGATCGAGATGAAGAGCTTGCACAAGGAGTTCGGTATCACGACGGTGTGCGTTACGCATGACCAGGAGGAGGCGCTTACTCTGTCAGACCGGATTGTTGTAATGCGCGCAGGACGTGTCGAGCAAATCGATACACCAGAGGCCCTCTATGATCGGCCATCATCGTGCTTTGTCGCTAAATTTCTGGGTGAGGCGAACATTCTCGAGGATGCCTTGTTGCTGGCCAGAGGGGGCAACGCGCCGCAAATCGGCACCGTTGCGATGATAAGGCCAGAGCGCATCAGTGTACTTCCGAAGACTGCGGAGTGGGCTCAAACGGACCAGCGGCAATATGTTGCCGGTGCGGTCGACGATATGATTTTTGCCGGCCCTCTGCGAAAATACCATGTTCGCGTTGGCAACAATGTTCTCATCGTCCGGGAACATGTCGCGGCAGACCAACCTGTTTTCCAGCCAGGCGAGGAGGTTTGCCTCACGTGGCTGCGGTCAGACATTCGCTTCGTTTCGCCATAAGCGATTGATAAGGGATATCCATGAAGCTTTTGCGCAGAATGGCCAAGGTGCCACTTGGGTTAACCGCGCCCGCGTTCGCGCTTTTGCTTGTGGTTTTCGGTGCCCCTATAACCTTGCTTTTCCTAAGCAGTGTCAATGCCCCCGATTTCTCGTTCCAATACTACGGAGCGTTTTTCGCCCAGCCAGCTAATGTGCGGGTGCTCTTTCAAACGATAGAAATAAGTCTGGTCGCAACTGCCATCTGCTTAATCGTAGGCTATCCAACCGCGTATCTGATCGTCACGGCATCCAAGACTCTGCGCATGACGCTCATCGCTCTCGTGATCATCCCCTATTTGACCAGTGGGCTGGCGCGTACCTACGCATGGATTGTTATTCTTGGGGATCGCGGGGTCATCAACAACATCTTGCTGGACGTCGGATTGATCGATCGACCTCTGCAACTCATCTATAACCGAACCGCGGTCTATATTGGCATGGTCCACATCATGCTGCCGATGATGATACTTCCCTTGGTTAGTGCGATGATGGGGATCGATCGGTCCTTGATGGCTGCTGCACGCAGTATGGGAGCGGGACCTTTCACCGCTTTCAGGCGTGTATTTCTCCCCCTTAGCATTCCAGGCGCACGGAGTGGCTCGCTCCTAGTTTTTGTGTTCTGCCTAGGATTCTATATCACGCCGGCGGCACTTGGGGGATTGCGCGATGCCATGCTTTCAACCTTCATTGCGGCCGAGGTGAATAGCTCGTTCGATATTCCGCGCATTGCCGCTGCGTCCTTCATCCTTCTCGGGTTTGCCATTGTGGTGCTTTCCATGGTCGGGCTTGACCTCTCCGGCAAACAAGAGCAAAGCCAAACTCGAGCTCCGAAGGGCTCGATGTCCCGACTACCCATTGTTCTTGTTATCAAACGAAACTTCAGCGAAATTCTGCGTCCCTATCGTGTCAAACGGTGGACGGGACGGCGCTACGTGCCTGGGGCGGAAAGGCGATGGCCTAAAGTCGTCGCGATCGTTTTTATCGTTTTGGTGATGGCCTTTCTTTTATTCCCAGGGATAATCGTTGTCATCATGTCGTTCAGTTCCGGGGCATTTTTGCAATTTCCGCCTTCGGGCCTGTCGCTTCAATGGTATCGCTCGTTTTTCGGCGATGCATCTTGGAGCGGAGCAGCTTGGACCAGCGTCGAGATTGGTGTCGAGGTAGCTGTTATTTCTACTCTATTGGGAACACTTGCTGCTTTCGGATTGAGCCGAATAAGCGCAAGACTTCGCGGCGTGCTGACAATGATCATAATCACGCCTATCACCTTTCCAGTTATCGTGGTCGGTATCGCGACTTATCTGGGTCTCATCCAGATTGGTCTAATCGGCACAAAGGGTGGTATCGCCCTCGCTCACAGTATCGGCGCTGTTGGAATTGTGGTGGTGATCGTTTCTGCGACGTTGGCCAACTTCGATCGGACGTTAGAGCAGGCGGCCAAGAGTATGCGTGCCGGACCACTGCAAACGTTTTTTCGCGTAACACTGCCGTTAATCAGGCCGGGAGTGATCGGCGGCGCCATGTTCGCATTCCTCCAGTCATTCGATGAAGCGGTCATAACGTCTTTGGTCGGCGGTCTGTCGGTGCGGACGTTGCCCTTGAAGATGCTGGAGAATATCCGCCACCAAATCGACCCGACGATTGCTGCAGTCGCTTCTCTTTTGATGCTTCTGCCTTTAATCTGGATGCTTGTCCTCTATGCCGTCTGGTGGCGTTCTCGACCGAGCATGCAGCGAACATTACAGGAAGCCGCTGCCTAACTGGCGTGGCAGATCCACTTCCTGATGATGCGTCCGACCTATTCCTACGGACTGGCGACAAGCATCTGTTCGGGGCTTCAACGGGCGGATAAAATGGCCACCTGGTCCAAAACGGAAACCAGTAAAGCTCTTGCAATTATCATCTGGCACATGCGGATCAAGGATTCGGACTATGTCTGGGATCGGCCGGCCTTGCTCGCCAGCAAGCTCAGACCTGCCGATCCTCTTGCTGCGCGCCAGGATGGAATTCGAGGTCAACGGCGCTGACCGGATCGCACAGATCCTTCGCCCGTCTGAACAACGAACAGCTAGCCAACGTCAACCGGCTGATCGCGCGATTTCTGAAATCGGCTACCCACCGCGACTTTGACCTTCCTCCTCCCTTAGTGCACCGGGATCAAGGTGACGAACCAAGGGACAGGTCAGCAGAGCGAGCCCTGGTCATCTGAAAACGCGATGGTGCCGTCTCGGACATTATATTGGCGAAGTGGTGACCGCGTGTGCATAGTTCCAGGCGAAAAAAATAGCCGTGTACAAGACCATATGCCCGGTCAAAGTCGCCAGATCACCCGCAATAGGTTAAGCAATGAACGAAGCACCACATCTTACGTTTGATCTCGATGCGCATGGCGTGAGCAGAGGACACCTCGTTGTGCCGGGAGGCGCCGACCATGAAGAGTTCTCGCTTCCGGTTTTTAGTCTTAATAAGGGCGATGGACCGCGCCTTCTTATCACCGGTGGGAATCATGGCAATGAAATGGAGGGGCCATTAGTCGCGCGGCGGCTTATCGAGTGGCTGCCACAAGCGCAAACCAGTGGTAGGATCATCGTGCTGCCAGTGCTTAATCCATTGGCAGTTCAAGCATGGAGCCGCAATACTCCGCTTGATGGTTTGAATCTGAACCGCGTGTTTCCGGGCCGTGCCGACGGGTCTGTTACGGAACGAATCGCGGATGCGGTTTCACGCGTATTGTTGCCAAATGCCGACATCGTTTTCGATCTGCACAGCTTCGGCCCAACGTGGGATTTTCCCCCGGCGGTCATCACGCATCCAATTGCTGATGCGGATCTCATGGCTAAGACGCTCGCAATGGCAGCGGCATTTAAGCTGCCCGTAACATTGCTCTGGCAACATGACGACACGGCTGGGATGTTCGACAGTTGGGCACATAGCCTAGGGAAGGTATTCGTTTGCGCGGAATTCGGCGGTGGTACGGTTAGCGCAGAAGCTCTAGCGATTTATGAAGCTGGAGTTCGCAACGCGCTCGTTATGCTTGGACTCGTCGAAGGAAAAGTCGAGGACGTGTCTTTCCGTAACAAAAGGTCCAGTCAGACCCTTGAGACGCTGATATCAGACGAGTTGAAATCGCCCGCGCAGGGTATCTTCGAACCTCGCTGCTCTGTGTTGGATGAAGTGAGGTCGGGAGATCTTATAGGTATCCTACACTCTATGGATTCTGTTTCCGCTCCGTCCATTGACATCCGAGCGCCTGGGCCATCAATCGTCCTAGCCATAGGATCGGGCGCGCATGTCGACCGCAATGAAGGGGTAGCCATCCTTGCGCGGCCGCTGCATAACTAGAGGTACAGATTAGCCGCGCCTTGGCCAGCTGTAGTAACTCCGGTATGAAGGCACTGGCCTCGACTGGAGCTTATAGGCCAGCTCCTCGGATCGATCAGCGGCTGATCCTGTCTTCCAAAATCATGCCAAAAAGATTGCTTGATCCTTGATCGCTTGGTTTATACTAACCATGGTTGAAAGTGGCGGTCCGAGATGGGAGCTGGCCGGACGGATTGATCGCCTAGCTTCTGTTATGGAAGCAGGGGCGACGATCCGGCGCACCGCGACCAAGAGGGGAGGCGGACGGTGCCGTCCCCGCTGACGCCCGTAAAACAACTTTATCGTATCTTAAAACGAGATGGGCACGTTCGGGGCTTTATATTGGCAAAACCGATTCCGAACGGGGCATAACTTAGGACAGAGCGCGCAAATCCGGCCGCAGCTCATAGCTTGGCCAAACTCGAGTATAATTCAGTGCAGATCAAAGACGTCATTCTCACGCCCGGCAACGGCGCCTTCTTTTATGACGATCAAGCTGCCATTAGGGCAGGGGTTGGCCAGGACGGTTTTGTTTACGTCGGCGAGCCATTGACGCCCGGCTTCCGTGATATCCGTGTTCCGGCAGCTTGCTTAAGCGTCGGGCTTGTCCTGGAAGACGATATGGTCGCCTGGGGCGATATGATGGGAGTGCAATACTCAGGGGCTGGCGGGCGTGACCCCCTGTTTGACGTCGGAGCCATCATGGATCTCACGTCACGTGTTGTTGTCCCGCGGCTCTTAAACATTGATGCGTCCAGCTTTTTGACAGCCTGCTCCAGTGTCTTCGATCTCCATACTGGGAAACGACTCCCACTATGCATCGAATATGGGGTCAGCCAAGCCCTTTTAAGCGCTGCTGCCCATGCTGCGCGTCGTACCATGGCGGAGGTGGTTTGTTCGGAATTTTGCCTATCCATGCCGCATCGTCGTGTCCCAATTTATTGCCAGAGCGGTGATGCGCGCGAAATCAATGTCGATAAAATGATCCTGAAGGGGGTGGATGTGATCCCGCATGGCCTCATCAACTCGCGTAGCAAATTCGGCGTTGGGGGAGAAACCTTTCTGGATTTCGTCAAATGGGTGGCGCACCGCGTCAAGCAAATCGGCCAACCAGACTATTCTCCGGTGCTGCATTTCGATGTGTACGGCTGGATCGGTATGGAGATCGGGCTCGACGTCCAGCGCATCGCCGACTTCATCAGTAAGGTTGCTGACGCGGTTCCGGAGTTCACGGTGAATATCGAATCGCCAGCCGACTTCGGGTCTACGCCGGCGCAGGTCGAAAATTACGGGCAGATCGTCGGCATTCTGAATGCGCGCGCGTCACGTGCGCGCATCGTTGTCGATGAACGCTGCAACACCTTAGAGGATGTGCGTCTGTTTGCGGAGGCTAAGGCGACCCATCTCGTGCAGATCAAGACGCCGGACGTGGGCTCGATCGCCGACAGCGCCCGTGCGGTGCTTCTGTGCAAAGAGAACAACGTGGACGCCTATGTGGGAGGCAGCTGCAGCGAGACGGATCTCTCCGCGCGAGCGACGGTTCACATTTCGGTGGCAACACAGGCGGACATGATGCTCGCGAAGCCTGGCATGGGCATCGACGAAGGTCTTTCCATTGTAGGCAACGAACAAAATCGGTTGCTCGCCATGCTTGATCGGCGTCGGGCACAAAACCTGAAAGCCGCGTAGGAAGCGCCCTGATGCTAAACAGTCTCAAGGACATCACGGTTGTGGCGGTCGAACAGGCCGTTGCAGCTCCCTACGCATCGTCTCGCCTTGCTGACGCAGGCGCCCGGGTGATCAAGGTCGAAAGGCCCGAAGGGGACTTTGCCCGAAACTACGACAAGCTGGTGCGGGGGCAGAGCGCGTACTTCGTCTGGCTCAACCGGGGTAAGGAGTCGGTCTGTCTAGACCTGAGGTTGGAGGCGGATCGCGCCGTCCTCGACACGCTCATTGCCAGTGCTGATGTCTTCATCCAGAATCTAAAGCCGGGCAGCATAGAAAAACTGGGGTTCGCGTCCGCTGATCTGCGTCGACGATATCCGCGGCTGATCACCTGCGACATTTCTGGTTTCGGGGAGTCAGGGCCGTATTCCCATTTGAAGGCCTACGATCTGATCGTCCAGGCCGAAACAGGTCTATGCGCTATCACCGGCAACCAACAGGGGCCTGCGCGTGTAGGGGTCTCGGTTTGCGATATCTCGGCGGGCATGACAGCGCACAGCGCCATTCTTCAGGCACTGTACCACCGCGAGGTCACCGGCGAAGGGACCAGCATCCAGGTGTCACTGTTTGATGCCGTCGCCGACTGGATGAACGTGCCGGTTTTGCAAAATGATTACAGCGGCTACCAGACGGTACGCGCAGGCGTGAAACACCCGTCGCTCGCGCCGTATGGTGCCTATCGCTGTGCCGACGGCAAAGAGGTCATCTTTTCGGTTCAGAATGACCGCGAATGGGTGAATTTCTGCGAGAAATTCCTGAAGCAGTCCGGGCTCACACGCGCACCTGGTTTTGCTGACAATATGGAGCGCCTCGCTCATCGTGCGCAACTTGATGAGATCATTGAACAGCGGTTTTTTGAACTATCCTGCCACGATGCGATGCAGGAGCTCGAGGCGGCCGGCCTGGCATATGGCCGACTGAACGAAGTGGTGGATGTTTCAAAGCATCCACACATTCGCAGGGTGCAGGTTGGAACACCCGATGGAGCCGTCGAGACGATAGCGCCGGCGGCGATTTTCAACTCGGAGCTCCCCTCGCTTCGCCCAGTCCCGGCTCTTGGCTCTCATACCGAGGCTGTCCGCGAGGAGGTGCGGGCGCTTTTGCGCGAAAGAGCCGCGTCAGCGTGAGCGCGCGTTTCAGTAAGGTGAGACTGCTCGCGGTTTACAAAATGCCTGTGTACCTCGGATCATTTCAGCGCACCGGCCGCCTAGAAAGCTCACTGGCAGCGCCCGCGCTAAAATCGGCCGCAAAGGCGTCTCCATGATCAAGGACACCTTTGCGGCCGTTGAAGGCGCGATGTCTGTACCGCGCTGGAGATCCCTGCTCTTCGTTCCTGTTCACGTTCCGCGCTTTGTAGAGACGGCCCATGAGCGGGGCGCAGATGGCGTCATTCTCGACCTGGAGGATTCCGTGCCCCAGGATCGGAAAGGAGAGTCACGGCAGCAGCTTCCTGAATGCGTGGCAGAGGTGGGCCGGAAAGGCGCATCTGTTTTGGTCCGCGTGAATCATGGTCTGCGCGCCTTGGCGGCCGATCTCGATGCAGCCGTGATGGCGGGTGTTGACGCACTGGTTCTTCCGAAGACGGATTCGGCAGAGTGGGTTATAGAGATCGCGAATGCGGTTTCGGAACTAGAACGTGAAAGAAATCTTCCGCAGGGAGGCATCCGGTTCCTTGCCCAGATTGAGACCCCGGGCGCCTTGCAAAGGCTTGCGGCCATTGCGTCGGCGCATCCAAGGATGGTCGCAATGGCGCTTGGCCCTGAAGACTTCAGCGCCGCTGTTGGCGGCGCCCCAGGATTCGACCTTCTTTTGACGCCGAACCTTTCTGTTCTGTTTGCCGCCCGCGCGGCCGGCTTGCTCCCGCTGGGCTTCATAGGAAGCATCGGCGAGTTCTCGGACACGCATAAACTTCGTGAGGCCGCGGTGCGGGCGCGGCGGCTTGGCTTTGCCGGAGCTTTGGCGATCCATCCGACACAGGTGGCCATATTCAATGAGGCTTTCTCGCCAAGCGCCCAGGAGCTCGAGTGGGCCCATAAAGTTGTCGCGGCGGCAAATGATGCCGCCACGCGTGGACTGTCCGCATTCTCGTTGAATGGCAAAATGATAGATCCGCCAGTGGTGCGGCGCGCCCACGAGATCCTGATTCTTGTGGGCAACAACTGACTGGCCTGTTATCAGCGGCTGAACAGGAGCGAATGGCACTACACCGCGCCGGGCAAGCCGATGCAAAATGGCTACGCGATTCCCTCAACGGCCGAATGCGAGACGAGCTGTTGAACGATGGCCTGTTCTTCGGCCTCGACCACGCCCGCAGTGCCACTGCCGAATGGAGGCAGGACCTAAATCCTGTTCATAACACTCATCTGTCTATGTCATTTGAGTGAATAGGTTTTGCTGATCTGGATGCGATCCCATGGGGTATTTTGGGTTTTGCCGCGCGCGATGAACGATGCGCTGAGCCGCCGGTTCGTCAAGCGTTGATCGGCTGAAGACCCATGGACCGTCCGGCAGAGGATGAACGCCTTCGATCGACGCGAGTCCACCGAAGGCGATGCAACGCGGCTCGCCATTGTCAAGCAGACCACGCCAGCAGGAATAGCGCGGAATGTTGTGCTTGGTTCCCGTGTAGCGGACCGTCAGCTCGCGGCCGCAGCGCCGGCAGCGGACAAGGTCGGCGAGCAGAGCGTCGCCATGCTTGGGCGCCCCGTGATGCCGGCTCGTGGGCACGTGGTCGCTCACCATCTTGCGGATCGCTTCCGCCTTTCCCAGCCGACGTAGCCTTCGTGTGCACCCGGAATCAGCGCCAGCATCTCGCGCCTTACGGCGGCTGCGCGAGCGAATGGCGGCATCTGCGCGGTCTGCGCGTCGTGCGGGTTGGAGAAGATCGAACTGATATGTCGTAGGCTGGCGCGGTATGGACCTCTCCCCGGTTCGCTTCGTGAGGACCCGATGCTGCGCCCGAATCCTCCAATTGCGATGGGGTGTGGGAATTGGCCGTCGGGTCCTGCAGCAGTGTCACCAAGACGCCAAGCGTTCTGGGATCGATATGTGGGGCAGGGCAATGCGCCACGCGGTGCAGACCGCGATCAAACATCCAGGCCGGAACTTCCAGCCACCGATCGGAGGCGTGGCGGGAGAGACTGCAGCGGAAAACCTCCCGGTCGGCGTTCTCGATCACCTCATGAACGTGAACACAACGCCCGGCCCAAGGATGCCACGGATAAAGAAACTTGCGTTCCTCGGTCCTGTGGGTGTTCTTTCCTGGTGTTGTTCAACACCGTGAGGCCGCATTCCTCGCTCGCTATTTGACCCCGGCGGTCTTCGCCGGAACCCTCGCCGCAACCGGCTCCGACGCTGCACTCAATGAAGGCTTCGCGCCTCCGCCCGTTGCTCAAACCGCGCCATAACAGAAACGGCCGAGGCTAATCGCCACTGGTTGAAAGTTCAGTGGCAGGTCAGAGGGTCTGGCTCGACGGCCTTAGCTTCAGGCTATCCGGCCAATCCCGGCGATCACCCAGCGACACGATGACTGACCAGTGCTCAGCGCCACCGCCGGAGCTGCAAAAAGAGTTGCGTATGATTGAGCGTTCGACCACGTTGCTGTCGATCTTGATATGGCCTCGTCCAGGATGCGCGAGAGGCGCTTCCCAGCGCGAGAGCGTGTAGGGGATCGCCGCTGTGAGCTTGGTCTTCTGACTGATTTGGCCGAGCTTCTCTAGCCGCCCTGGGTCCAGTGCCGTGATGGTTGAGCACTTTTTGCCTGCGTGCAGCAAGGCCTCGTTGGCCTCGGCTACGGATGTCATCCTCGATCTTTTAGAGTTCGCGGATCCTTCTTAGCGCCTCGATCGGGCGCGGCATGGCAGAAGGCGAGCGTGAAGCCGCTTTTCGTCGGCCAGCAAGCGATGGCCCGCTATAGCCGTCGACCTGCAAGTTCCGGTAGAGAGCCTGCGAGATGAGCGATCGCACGCTGGGCCTTTTCGGTCCGGCGCATAGACATAAGACGCCCGGCGGTCCGCTCCCTCCCTAATCAGTCATCGCGGGCATAAATCCAGAGTAGGCCTGTCTTCGTCTTGCCGACCCCGGAACGAGCACCGGCGCGGTCGTCGCACGTCGGCGAAGAGTTTTGGCGAGGACTTCGGTTTTGCTAAAGCAACCGTTCATGGACCAGACGTAGGTGCCAGTCCGGCGCGGCCGACTACCGGCGCTGCCAGCAGCCTGGGCAAGCGAACCAAATTGTAGCCCGCCAAGTTATGCCGCGCCCGCGGTGGCACATCCTCGCAGCTTGACCTTGGCCATGCCGTCTGAGGTCTTGACTGACCGAACCCTCCTCTGACCCCTTAGGGCAGTGCTGACTGAGATCATAGCCCGGATGGCGCTTCGTGCGGTCATCGATCGCTATACGCGAGGCTTGTTGCTTTCTGCTCAAATGGGCGTTGAAGGCAACGCGCGGCGTGATCTTGCTCTTTGCAGGTCCTTGACTGGCGCGTCCTAGGCTTCGCCAGCGCCAGTCGATGCGCCGTCGCGGCGTCTGCGGTCCAACATAGCGAGAGCGGCATCACGCTCGCCTGTGCCAGGCCTGGGTATGAAACTTTCCAGTCAAGCCGGATTGGCCAGCACCTGGGTGCATAACCAACCTGTTGTCGCGGCTTCATTAGCATGAGGTGCCCGGAAACGAAGATACGTATGGACCCCGCCCCGCTTTCCAATTGAGCCTAGGGGCTGCTGATTCCTTCTTCGCCAAGGGTCGTGAACGGCGTGATCGACCAATGGATTAGGTTGATGGGACGATGAGTGTCGCCTCGGTCGAGCAATGGTGGATGAAACTGCGATGACATGTCCGATAGGATCTCTGTAATCGCCCTGCCTGACGCCCTGCCTTCAGGTTTTCGACATAAAATTTCACCTCGGTCACACCTGATCTTAATGTCGCCAGCGATCTAATCCAGTGTGCCAGGAATGAGGTACCGTACGGCCGCACTGCGAGAATGCCTTCTTCGCAAATCCCAGTCCTCGCCGTGACTGCTAGGTGCAATACTGCAAGCCAGCTGAACCAATTGAGGATCTGTCCCCTCATCGAGGCGCGGATTGACTTGGATGACGACGGGTCCAGGCTTCGTCCACGGAGTTCAATGTTCGTTGGCCCAGCTGAGGCCGTGAGCTTGCAAGCAATTCTGTGACACGTTGACGATACGATCATGCTCGTCATTAGTCAGCAGGGTTGGTTGGACAATTCACCTCTCGGAAGAGGAAATGGGGTGGCCGGCCGAAGTCCGCCAGCGGCAATAGCAATGACCTCCTTTCCCATCTTGTTAGCGCCGCTGGTTGCAATGGCGCTTGGTACTGAAGACTTCAGTGCAGCTGTTGGCGGTGCCCCAGAACTCGACCTGCTTTTGACGCCGAACCTTTCCGTTCTGTTCCCCATGCGGCAGTCTCGGCTCGATAGGAAGCATCGGCGATTCTTAGACAATGATAACTTCGTGGGGCCGCAGGCGATCCATTTAAACATCGATGGGGCTTGTCACCAAGCGCACAAGAACTCGAGGGACCCGTCGTGTCCGCGCGGCGAAAAAGATGCGACGGCGCAAGGCAAAGGCGCGTTCACATTGGACGGGAAGATGGTCGATCTACCGGTTATTCGAAGGGTCCGAGAAATCATCGCCATGGATC
>NZ_RZRP01000560.1:0-4219 GCF_003997795.1 Mesorhizobium sp. M7A.F.Ca.US.005.03.2.1
GCGGTGGCCGAGATCGGCCGCGAGCCGTTGCGTCATCTCAAGGATTTTCCGGCCGACACGGTGCGGCTAATCCCGGAAAATAGGCTCTGCGCCACCATGATCGAGATGCTCAACGTCGAAGGCGTCGTGCTGGAGCCGGCTGGCGCGTTGGCGATCGATGCGCTCAAGGATTTCTCCAAGAAGGAGATCAGGGGCAAGACAATCGTCGCCGTGGTTTCGGGCGGCAATTTCGATTTCGAGCGGCTTCCGGACGTCAAGGAACGGGCGTTGCGCTTCGAGGGTTTGAAGAAATACTTCATCATCCGTTTTCCGCAGCGGCCGGGCGCGCTGCGCGATTTCCTCGAACTGCTCGGACCCGACGACGACATCGCCCGTTTCGAATATCTGAAGAAATCGGCGCGCAATTTTGGTTCGGTGCTGATCGGCATCGAAACCAGGGACCGTCGCAATTTCGATCTGCTCAAGGCGAAGTTCGAGGCCGAGGGCGTCCAGTATCAGGACATCACCGACAACGAGACACTGGCCGGGTTCATCATATGAGCGATCGAATGATTGATCCGGGAAAAGTCTTCGTCGCGCTGTTTTCGGGCATCAATGTCGGCGGCAACCGCATCGTCAAGATGGCGGAGCTGCGGTCGTTCTTCGAGGGCCTCGGCTTTTCCGACGTCGCCACCTACGTGCAGAGCGGCAATGCCGTGTTCCGGGCGAAGAAAGGCGACGCGGCGGCACTGGCGAACCTGCTCGAAGCAGCCTTCGAGACGAAATGGGGGTTCCATTCGCGCATCGTGGTGCGCGATCTCTCCTGGTTCGAGAAGCTGGTGCGCGAAAATCCCTATCCGGAAATTGCCGCGGACCACACGAAGCTGCACGCCTATGTGCTGGAACGCGAGCCGACCGCCGATGAGGTGGCGCGGCTGACCGAAAAGTGCACCGGCCCCGAACGCTTCGCGATCAAGGGCGATGTGCTCTACCTCAGCGCACCGAATGGGCTGGGCAAATCGGTGTTTGCCGGGCTGATCCCGCGCACGCTGAAAGTGCCGGGTACCGCGCGCAATTGGCGCTCGGTGCAGGCGCTGCTGGAGATGGCCGCACACGCCGGTGAGAAGTAGTTGGCCGGCTAGGCGGAAGTTGGTTTCCAGTCGAAGGTCAGTTCTTCGCGGAAAGCAAAGCGCTTGATGTGATCGGCGACAACGCTTTCCAGGCGCTCGATCGATCCTGCTTCGTCAGTCGACACCGTGACATGCAGCGCTGCGGCATCGGCAGCCATGACGGTACGGCCCATTGAGAGATCGATGGTGCCATGGGTGGGATCGAACTCGACCGGGAATTTGTGTGCCCAGTGCTTGCACAACTGCTGCAGGTAGCGGCTGGCATGTTCGGTGGCGACGTCGGCATGGCTGGTCGGCATGAATTCTCCTGGGCAAGCGCCTTTTGCATGGCTGGGCGCCGGCCCAAGCCTGGCGCCTCAGCCAGACAGATAGGCGCCGCCCCTGAAAAACCAAACGGTAGCGGGGCCGTCAGCCTGGCATTGTCCGCTCAAGACAGCGTGATCGGCTACCAGCTTCCGGTGTTCGCCATCGAAGCCCAAGGCTCGGCCTTGGCCTTGGCCGGGCCTTTCTGCAAAAGCTCGATCGAGATGCCGTCCGGCGACTTGACGAAAGCCATGTTGCCGTCGCGCGGCGGCCGGTTGATGGTGACGCCATTGTCCATCAGATGCTGGCAGGTGGCGTAGATGTCGTCGACCTCATAAGCGAGGTGGCCGAAATTGCGCCCGCCCTTGTAGTCTTCGGGATCCCAATTGTAGGTCAGTTCGACCAGCGGTGCCTTTTCATTGATGCCGCTCTCCTCGTCTTCCGGTGCGGCGAGGAAGATCAGCGTGAAGCGGCCCTGCTCGTTTTCGTAGCGGCGCACTTCCTTGAGGCCGAGCTTATTGCAGTAGAAGTCGAGCGAGGCATCGACGTCGGCGACACGGATCATGGTGTGCAGATAGCGCATGTGATTTCCTCGATAAATTGCGTTGCGGCGCAACATAGGGTCGGCCCTGTCAAAGGGCAATCGTGCGGCGGTGCGCAATGCCGGCAAAGAACAAATCCGGTATTGCCCCAATGAACCGTGAAAAAAGGCACGGCAGGTCTTGCACACACCGGAAGCCGCAGTGTTAATCTGTTGGCAAGAATCAGTTGCGGTGTTCTTGAAAAGAGGGGGCATTCTTATGGGGGAAAAGGCCTCTTTCATGGGGCGGGACGGAACCCTTGGCGACGCATTGCAGCGTGACGAAGGCGGCGACGCTTCTGATCTGCTCGAAGTAGCCGGCGCCATCAAGTGGTTCGATGTGGCCAAGGGTTATGGTTTCATCCTCCCGGATGACGGCATCTCGGGCGACATCCTCCTCCATGTGACATGTCTTCGAAGAGACGGCTTTCAGACGGCCCTGGAAGGCGCGCGTGTGGTCTGCCTCGTCAAGCATGGCGAGCGCGGATTGCAGGCCTTCCGTGTGCTCTCCATGGATGTCACCACCGCGGTCCACCCGGCCGAGATGCAGGAGCAGCGCACCCATGTCGCGGTGACGCCGGAGAGCGGTCTCGAACGCGCCTTGGTGAAATGGTTCAACCGCACCAAGGGGTTTGGTTTTCTCACCCGCGGCGAGGGTACCGAGGATATCTTCGTCCATATGGAGACCTTGCGCCGTTACGGTATCACCGAGCTTCGGCCCGGACAGGTCGTGCTGGTTCGTTTCGGGCGCGGCGACAAAGGCCTTATGGCCGCCGAAATTCACCCCGATATGGGGACCTTGCCGGTCTCGCACTAAGGCGTTTCCGGCCGAGGATCTCGAATGGCTTACAGGAACTGGCTGACCGCGGGCGCGATGTGCGCGATTGCCTTCATCGCCGCCGCCGGTGGTTACTTCTATTCCGAAAAGCCGACCTCGGCGGACAGCCGGGCAATGATCCTTCCGGCCGATCCGGCGCCATTGGTCGTGGTGACGAAAGGCGGTGATCGCTCTTTCTCCATCGAAGTCGCCGACACCGCCGCGGAGCGCGAGGCTGGCTTGATGTATCGCCAGGATATGGCGGACAACCACGGCATGCTGTTCGTCTTCGAGGTCCAGCAGCAGGTTGGCTTCTGGATGCACAACACCCCGATGCCGCTTGATCTGATTTTTGTCGGCCAGGATGGCAAGATCCGGGCGGTCAAGCACGGCGAGCCGCAATCAGACGCCGTCATTTCGCCTGGTGTACCGGTGCGTTTCGTGCTTGAGCTCAAGGCAGGCACTGCCGCCAGGAACGGCATCGAGTATGGCGACCTTTTGCGCCATCCGGCGGTGGGCACGGTGTCCGGCCCCGGCATGCCACCAGCCGACAATGGCGATGCACCCAATGGCGGTGGCGGTTGAGCACACAGGCGGGATCGCAGATGCAGTCTTTCACCCATGACGGCTTCGACCTTGCCTTCCTCGACCGCCAGCCGGAATCGGGCGAGGGCGATCCGGTGCTGATGATCCACGGCTTCGCTTCGAGCCACTATGTCAACTGGGTGTCGCCCGGCTGGTTCAAGACGCTGAACGATGCCGGTTACCGCGCCATCGCCTTTGACAATCGCGGCCACGGCGCGTCGTCCAAGAGCTATGATGAGGCGGACTATACGCCGGTCAAGATGGCCTCCGATGCCACTGCCTTGCTCGACCATCTCGGCATCGAGCGCGCCCACGTCATGGGTTATTCGATGGGCGCGCGCATCGCGGCGTTCATGGCGCTGTCCGATCCGGACAAGGTGGCGACGCTGGTCTTCGGCGGCCTCGGCATCGGCATGATCGACGGTGTCGGCGATTGGGATCCGATTGCCGACGCGCTGCTTGCCGAAGATCCGGCCGCGACCAGCCATCCGCGCGGCCGGTCGTTTCGCGCCTTCGCCGACCAGACCCGCAGCGATCGCCGTGCCTTGGCGGCTTGCATCGCCAAATCGCGCGAATTGCTGAGCGAGCAGGATGTTGCCCGCATCGCCCAGCCGACGCTGGTCGCCGTCGGAACCACCGACGACATAGGCGGCTCGCCCGATGAGCTTGCAGCGTTGATGCCGAACGCCAGCGCTTTTCATATCGAGGGCCGGGACCATATGCTGGCCGTCGGGGACAAGACCTTCAAGCAGCGCGTGCTGGAGTTCTATGCCGAAAATCCGCTCTGAGCGGAGGGCCAGGGCAGCGAGAAGCAGTGCCGTAGTC
>NZ_RZRP01000561.1:0-4217 GCF_003997795.1 Mesorhizobium sp. M7A.F.Ca.US.005.03.2.1
CGCCAGGATGGCGGCTGTGAATCTTTTCATATTATCCTCCCTGCGCCGCGTATGGCGCGACCAAACTGGCCCGAGGGCCGGCACAGAGGCCCTATTTTTTCGAGCCTCGAAAAAATACTGGGCCAACGCCCGAACGCTGTCAACATCGATTCTGATGGATTTTGATGTCGTCTCGAATTTTTTTCGGGCCTCGGAATAAATAAATGACACGGCGCGCGGCTTCTGCCAGTATTTGACCGCGTCACCGACAGCGTTCCAGGGCAGGAAGAACCGCGGCGACCGGGAGGATATGAAAGAGCATGTCGGTCGGAATCCGCCACGACGATTTGCGCCGCCGCAACCGCGCGATGGTGATCGCCGCGGTGCGCCGCGCCGGACAGCCGTCGCGCACCGAGATCGCCGCAACCACAAGCCTCAGCCATTCGACGATCTCGGCGATCTCATCCGACCTGATCGTCGAAGGCATCCTGACCGAAAGCAAGCCGAGCGAGGCCGGCTCGCTCAAACGCGGCCGTCCGCAGGTCGGCCTCAGCCTCAATCCGGAAGCGGCCGCGGTAATGACCGTGGTGCTGTCGCTGAACTTCCTCTCGGTCGCCGTCATCGACTATGCCGGCCAGGTAATATCCGAGGAACAGCGTCGGCTCGACACGCTGACGATGTCGCGCGACTCGCTGATCGGTGAGTGCACGGCAATCGTGCGGCGCCGCCTGGAAGATCCCGACCTGGACGTGCGCAGCATCGCTCGTATCGCGCTGGCCGTCCAGGGCATCACCGACACCCGTGCCCGCGCCATGCTGTGGTCGCCGATCACGCCGCACACCGACATCGCCTTCGCCGACATATTCGAAGAGGAGTTCGGCGTCCCCGCCATTATGGAGAACGACTGCAACATGATGGCGGTGGCGCTGCGCTGGCGCGATCCCGATCGTTACCGCGACGATTTCATCGCTATCCTTTTGTCGCACGGCATCGGCATGGGGCTGGTGCTGAAGGGCGAATTGTTCACCGGCACCCATTCCTCGGGCGGCGAATTCGGCCACATGATTCATCGGCCGAACGGGGCGCTGTGTCGCTGCGGACGGCGCGGCTGCGTCGAAGCCTATGCCGGCAATTATGCCATCTGGCGCAACGCGCGGCAGATGGGCGAGGATGCAGAACCCGTCGCCGATGTCAGCGACGCCGACATGCGCGCCCTGGCTGCCGCCGCCCGCGAGAGGGACGGACCGGAGCGGGAAGCCTACCGCAAGGCTGGCGAAGCGCTCGGCTACGGCCTCGGCAGCCTGTTCGCGCTGATCGATCCGGCCCCCGTCGCCATGGTCGGCGTCAGCGCCGCCGCCTTCGACCTGATCGAGCCGGCATTGCGGCAAGCGATTGCCCAGACCGCCGGCGGCCAGCATTCCAAGTCGATTTCCTTCGACACCGAGCCGAACGAACTGCCGCTGATCCGCGAAGGCTGCGCCATGCGGGCGCTGATCTTCGTCGATCAGGAGATTTTTGCGCCGGGCGTGCAGGCGAGATCCGGTCTCGGCGGCAAGAACGTGGCGTGAGTTCAAACGAGGGAGTTCAGTCCTCGCGAATGGCGTAACCCGCCCCACGGATGGTGCGGATGACATCGGGCATACGGCCGTTGTTGACCGCCTTGCGCAGCCGGCCGACATGCACATCGACCGTGCGTTCGTCGATGTAGATCGTCTCGCCCCAGACATTGTCGAGCAGTTGGCTGCGCGAGAACACGCGGCCTGGATGGCGCATCATGAATTCAAGCAGGCGGAATTCCGTCGGCCCGAGCCGGATTTCGCTCTTCTTGCGATAGACACGGTGCGATTCGCGATCGAGCACGATATCGCCGACCTTGAGCACGCTGGACAGCACTTCCGGCTTGGCCCGGCGCAGCAGCGCCTTGACCCTGGCCATGAACTCCGGCGTCGAGAAAGGCTTGACCAGATAGTCGTCGGCACCGGTCGAGAGGCCGCGCACGCGGTCGCTTTCCTCGCCTCGCGCGGTCAGCATGATGATCGGCAGCCGCTCGGTCTCGGGACGCATCCTTAGCCGGCGGCAGAGTTCGATACCGGAAACCGCAGGCACCATCCAGTCGAGCACCAGAAGGTCTGGAACGTTCTCCTGCAGCCGGATTTCGGCCTCGTCGCCGCGCGTCACCACCTCGACCTGGTAACCTTCGGATTCGAGATTGTAGCGGAGCAGCACGCCTAGCGGCTCCTCATCCTCCACCACCATGATGCGTGGCGCGATCATCGGCTGGTCACCCCTGTCATGCCGCTGGCGCGGACATTGCCGTCTCGTCCTGCTTCGGACGATTGGCTGGCAACTGCGTGCCGGTCAAAACATAATAGGCATTTTCGGCGATGTTGGTCACGTGGTCGCCGATCCGCTCGAGGTTCTTGGCGCAAAACAACAGGTGCGTGCACGCCGTGATGTTGCGCGGATCTTCCATCATGTAGGTCAGCAGTTCGCGGAACACCGATGTGTATTTGACGTCGATGCGTTCATCATTGTTTCTGAGCGTGGCAAGCGCTGCCGCGTCAGCGGCGGCATACTCGTCGACGACCCCCTGCACCTGGATCAGCACCAGCTGCGCCATCGCGTCGATCGAATGCGAAAGGTCGTGCGGCGTGACGCTCAGCCCGACAGTGCCGACGCGCTTGGCGATGTTCTTGGCAAGGTCACCGATGCGCTCGAGGTCGCCGGCCATGCGGATCGAACCGACTACCGCACGCAGATCGTTGGCCATTGGCTGGCGCTTGGCGATCAGCGTGATAGCACGATCGTCCAGCTCGCGCTGGCGTGCATCCATGATGGCGTCGTCGGAAACCACCCGCTGCGCCAGCGCATTGTCCGAATTGAGCAAAGCCCTGGTCGAGCCACCGACCATCGAGCGGGCGAGATCGCCCATGTCGCGGATCAGCTGGCTGATCTGCTCCAGATCCTCATCGAAAGATGCGACGGTATGTTCACCCATGATCTTCGTCCCTCATATGCCAGAGATCAGCCGAACCGGCCGGTGATGTAGTCCTGGGTGCGTTTGTCGTCGGGGGTGGTGAACATCTTGTCGGTGGCGCCCTCCTCGACCAGATAGCCAAGATGAAACATCGCGGTGCGCTGCGACACGCGCGCTGCCTGCTGCATCGAATGGGTGACGATGACGATCGTATAGTTCTGACGCAGTTCGTCGATAAGTTCCTCGACGCGAGCGGTGGCGATCGGGTCGAGCGCCGAACACGGTTCGTCCATCAGGATCACCTCGGGTGACACGGCGATGGCGCGTGCAATGCACAGGCGCTGCTGCTGGCCACCGGAAAGACCCGTGCCAGGTTCCTGCAAACGGTCCTTGACCTCGTTCCAGATCGCCGCCTTCTTCAGGCTGGACTCGACGATCTGATCCATGTCGGCCTTGCGCTTGGCCAATCCGTGGATGCGCGGACCATAGGCGACGTTCTCGTAGATCGACTTTGGGAACGGATTGGGTTTCTGGAACACCATGCCGACGCGCGCCCTGAGTTCGACGACATCGATGTTCTTGTCGTAGATGTCCTCTTCGTCGAGCGTGATCTTGCCGGTTACCCGTGCTGAATCGATGGTGTCGTTCATGCGGTTGAGGCAGCGCAGGAAGGTGGACTTGCCGCAGCCGGAGGGGCCGATCAGCGCCGTCACCTGGTTCAGGCGGACGTCGAGATCGACGTCGAACAGCGCCTGCTTCTCGCCGTAGAACACGCCGACCTTGTCGCCGCGCATTTTTATCACTTCGTTCGACTTCATCTTGTCGCCCACTGCGTTTTCAAGGGACTGTTCGGTCATGATGTTCATACCAAAATGCCTTTTTTCTACCAGCGCCGCTCGAACCGACGCCGAAGCACGATCGCGGTGATGTTCATGGCCATGAGGAAGACGAGCAGGATGATGATGGCGCCGGACATACGCTCGACGAAGGCGCGTTCGGCCTCGTTCGCCCACATATAGATCTGCACCGGCAGCGCGGTGGCCGGATCGAAAGGCGTCGTCGGTGGATCGGCGACGAAGGCGACCATGCCGATCAACAGCAGCGGCGCGGTTTCGCCGAGCGCGCGCGCAAGACCGATGATGGTGCCGGTGAGGATGCCGGGCGCGGCAAGCGGCAGGATGTGCTGGAACACCATCTGCATCTTGGAGGCGCCAAGACCGAGAGCTGCCGAGCGGATCGACGGCGGCACCGCAGCAAGCGC
>NZ_RZRP01000562.1:0-4213 GCF_003997795.1 Mesorhizobium sp. M7A.F.Ca.US.005.03.2.1
TGATGGTGCTTTCCAGCGCCACCACCGGCCGGCCGTCGGCCAGGGCCTGCGCCACCGGCGCGTGGATGTCGATGAAGGGGCGGGCGGTCTCAGGGGTCATCAAGGTCTCCTATCCGGAATGCGGCGCGTCCGTCGGACGCTCGGCAACATCGCGGCACTATGAATTCGCCGGTCTCATGCCACTTCCCTGGCATCCGGCACAAGGACCAACGCTTCCGCGAAGCTCGCCGCGGTGAACTCCGGAACGGCGGCGGCGCTTTCGATGGCAAGCGTCGCCCCGGCAATGCCTTCGCGCAGAGCTGCCCGCAGCGGCAGTCCTCGCAGCAGGGCTGCGACCGTTGCGCCCGCCAGCGCATCGCCGGCGCCGGTGACGTCGGCGACCTTTCTTGGTGGCGGCGGCAGGATAGAGAAGGCGCCGGCTTCATCGAAGCCCAGCATGGGCCCGCCGCCTGCCGTCACCACGCCGCTGACGAGGCCGCTGCATCGCAACCCGTCGACCACCTCGCGCTCCGTGGCATTCGCGGCGACGCCGGCCAGCGCCATGGCCTCGCGCCGGTTCATGAAGACCAGCGAAAGCTCCTTCAGCACCGGTAGCAACCGCACCACCTTGGCCGGCGAAATGGCAATCGCGAAAACCGGCTTGCCCGCGGCGAGCGCGACCAGCCGTTCCAGCGCCGTCGTCGGAAGATTGGCGTCGCAGAAGACGGCATCTGCGGCGGCGATCACCTCCCGCACCCTGGAGCGCCTGATCTGCTTGGGAAACGCCAAATCATAGAGCGCCATGTCGGCAAAGCCGACGATCAGCTCGCCTTCGCTGTCGATCAGCGCCGTGTAGCTCGGCGTCGTGCGGTCGAGGAAGACCGCCGACAGGTCGGTAATGCCTGCCCCGGCAATGGCTCGCGAAACGGTGTCGGCAGCGGCATCGCCGCCGCGAACCGACATCAGCGACGCGGAGACGCCGCGCCGCACGGCACTGCGCAAGGCGTTGAAGACGCCGCCGCCGACATCCTCGCGCATTGTGCCCGGATTGGAGGCGGCGGGCACGTAGGCGCCGGACACCTGGCCGCGCCGGTCGATATGGGCGCCGCCTACGGCCAGTATTTTCGCGGATTTCAGCATGCCGGCGATATGACCTTTGTTATTCCAGCCGCACAAGCGCTAGGCTGTGCGACCGAGCTTCGCATGCAAGGCGGCGATTCGGCAGGTCGAAACAACCGAGCCGTCTGGCCCAACGTGCGGTGCATTCCTGATCGAATCCTTGGACAAAAAAAGAACAAATCCGGATAATGCTTGTTTTTCAGATATTTGATCCCTCTTGCCAAATGAGAACAAAAAAGGTACAAATAGGCAGGGATTACGGATTGTCCGGCCTTCATTGACGACCAAGGGGTGATGTATCATGGCTCAGAATTCTTTGCGGCTGGTAGAGGACAAGGCAGTGGACAAATCAAAGGCTCTGGATGCGGCGCTGTCGCAGATCGAGCGGGCTTTCGGCAAGGGCTCGATCATGCGGCTCGGCGCCAACGAGCAGGTCGTCGAGATCGAAACGGTGCCGACCGGCTCGCTTGGCCTCGACATCGCGCTTGGCGTCGGTGGCCTGCCGCGCGGCCGCATCATCGAGATCTACGGGCCGGAAAGCTCGGGCAAGACGACGCTGGCCCTGCACACCGTGGCCGAAGCCCAGAAGAAGGGCGGCATCTGCGCCTTCGTCGATGCCGAGCACGCGCTTGACCCGGTCTATGCCCGCAAGCTTGGCGTCGATCTCGAAAACCTGCTGATTTCGCAGCCCGACACCGGTGAGCAGGCGCTGGAAATCTGCGACACGCTGGTGCGCTCCGGCGCCATCGACGTGCTGGTGGTCGATTCGGTCGCGGCGCTGACGCCACGTGCCGAAATCGAAGGCGAGATGGGTGATTCGCTGCCCGGCCTGCAGGCCCGCCTGATGAGCCAGGCGCTGCGCAAGCTGACCGCCTCGATCTCGCGCTCCAACACCATGGTCATCTTCATCAACCAGATCCGCATGAAGATCGGCGTCATGTTCGGTTCGCCCGAGACGACGACCGGCGGCAACGCGCTGAAATTCTACGCATCGGTGCGCCTCGACATCCGCCGCATCGGCTCGGTCAAGGACCGCGACGAAGTCGTCGGCAACCAGACCCGCGTCAAGGTGGTCAAGAACAAGCTGGCGCCGCCCTTCAAGGTGGTCGAGTTCGACATCATGTATGGTGAAGGCGTGTCCAAGACCGGCGAACTGGTCGATCTCGGCGTCAAGGCCGGCGTGGTCGAGAAGTCGGGCGCCTGGTTCTCCTACAATTCGCAGCGTCTCGGCCAAGGCCGCGAGAATGCCAAACTGTTCCTGCGCGACAATCCCGACACCGCACGCGAGATCGAGCTGGCGCTCCGACAGAATGCCGGGCTGATCGCCGAAAAGTTCCTTGAGAATGGCGGCTCCGAAGGTGGCGACGACGGGTTCGAGGAGGAATCCGGCGCGATGTGACAACTCGCGAGGTCGGCCGGAGTTCGGCCATAATCGCATTCTATTATCTCGGGCTTAAGTAATCGAGTTCCGCGTTAATGCGTTTTGAAACCGCCGGCCCAGTGCCGGCGGTTTTGCGTTTCGGCGGCGAAAACAGGCCGGTTCGAACGACCGGCAAAGGCCGTGGATTGGACCAATTCCGTGTTTCTGGACAGGGTGAAGCGCGGCGGCTAAAAGGCCAAGTCCTAATCTTCTAAAACGCAGAGCCCATTTCCGCCGGTTTGCCGGCGGCCCTTCCGAAAAGGCAGCATTCATGAGTGGCGTGAACGAAATCCGGTCGACATTTCTCGACTACTTCCGCAAGGAGGGTCACGAGATCGTCGCGTCGAGTCCGCTGGTGCCGCGCAACGACCCGACGCTGATGTTCACCAACGCCGGCATGGTACAGTTCAAGAACGTCTTCACCGGCCTGGAGAAGCGGCCCTATTCGCGCGCCTCGACCGCCCAGAAGAGCGTTCGCGCCGGCGGCAAGCACAACGATCTCGACAATGTCGGCTACACCGCGCGTCATCTGACCTTCTTCGAGATGCTCGGCAACTTCTCCTTCGGCGACTATTTCAAGGAGCGCGCCATCGAGCTTGCCTGGAACTTGATCACCAGGGAATTCGGGCTGAGCAAGGACAAGCTGCTGGTCACCGTCTATCACACGGATGACGAGGCGGCCGGCTTCTGGAAGAAGATCGCCGGTTTTTCCGACGACCGCATCATTCGCATCGCGACCTCGGACAATTTCTGGGCGATGGGCGACACCGGACCCTGCGGGCCGTGCTCGGAGATCTTCATCGACCGCGGCGAGCACATCTGGGGCGGCCCTCCCGGCAGCCCGGAGGAGGATGGCGACCGTTTCCTGGAATTCTGGAACCTGGTGTTCATGCAGTATGAACAGGTGACGAAGGAGGAGCGCATCGACCTGCCGCGCCCCTCGATCGACACCGGCATGGGCCTGGAGCGCATGGCGTCCATCCTGCAAGGGGTGGAAAGCGTCTTCGAGACCGATCTGTTCCGTCACCTGATCGACGCGGCCTCGTCCGCGATCGGGCATGGTCCCGACAAGGAGACGGTCGCCTCCTACCGGGTCATTGCCGATCATCTGCGCTCGTCCTCCTTCCTGGTCGCCGATGGCGTGCTGCCCTCGAACGAAGGCAGGGGCTACGTCCTGCGCCGCATCATGCGCCGCGCCATGCGCCATGCACAGCTGCTCGGTGCCAACGAACCGCTGATGTGGAAGCTGGTGCCGGCGCTGGTGCGCGAAATGGGCCAGGCCTATCCGGAACTGCTGCGCGGCGAACAATTGATCACCGAGACGCTGAAGCTCGAGGAGACCAGGTTTCGCAAGACGCTGGTGCGCGGCCTCGGCCTGCTTTCCGAGGCGACCGAAACGCTGCATGCCGGCGACATGCTGGATGGCGAGACGGCCTTCAAGCTCTACGACACCTATGGCTTCCCGCTCGACCTGACGCAGGACGCACTGCGCCAGCGCAGCATCTCGGTCGATATTGCCGGCTTCACCAACGCGATGGAGCAGCAGAAGGCCGAGGCGCGCAAGCATTGGGCCGGGTCCGGCGACGCCGCCACCGAGACCATCTGGTTCTCGGTGCGCGAGAAGGCCGGCGCCACCGAGTTCCTCGGCTATGAGACTGAAGCTGCGGAAGGCATCATCCAGGCGCTTGTCCGGGA
>NZ_RZRP01000563.1:0-4200 GCF_003997795.1 Mesorhizobium sp. M7A.F.Ca.US.005.03.2.1
GCATCATGTTGATGAGGCCGCGAACAAGCACGACCGCAACGGCGACCATGACCAGAATGGCGAGAATGTTGAAGACGGTTGCCATTGCTTCGTTCCAGTTGGTTGGCGTTCAGGCGCGTTTGGCCATCAGGCGGTAAAGCATCGATGCCGGCAGGATGCGTCTGAGCACCGCGCCGATCCTGGCGGGCACTGTTACCACATAGTGCGGGCGTGGGCGCCGCGACAGAAGTGCATGGCGCAGCGCCGCATGAACCACTTCCGGCCCTGGCTTCAAGGCCGATTGGCTGCCGCCGGCCCGCAGTCGTTCGAGTTGCGCCGCATAGTCCACGCGGTGCACGGAATTCTCGTGGTCGATGTTGCTGAGAAACCAAATGAGGCCATTGCTGGCGATCTTCGACTTCACCGGCCCCGGCTCGATCAGCGAGACGTGGACGCCGCTGCCCGCCAGTTCCTGGCGCTGGCAGAGCATCAAGGCCTCCAGTGCGTGCTTCGACGCCGAATAGGCGCCGCGAAAGCGCACCGGCACGAGGCCAAGGATCGACGAACAGTGGACGATGCGGCCCTGACCCTGGCGGCGCATCACCGGCACCAGCCGGCGGGTCAAATCATGCCAGCCGAAGAAATTCGCCTCGAATTGCTGCTTGAGCGCGGCAACGGGCAGATCCTCGACGGCGCCCGGCTGCGCATACGCGCCGTTGTTGAACAGGGCGTCGAGCCGGCCGCCGGTGCGGTCGAGCACCGCCGTCACCAGCGCGGCGATGGAGTCCGGCTCGCAATAATCGAGATAGAAGGCCTCGATGCCATCGGCTTCGAGCGCGGCGATGTCCTGCGGCTTGCGCGCCGTTGCGAACACCCGCCAGCCCTCCGCCTTCAACGCGCGGGCGCAGTACGCGCCTATTCCCGAAGACGCACCGGTGATGATAATCGAGCGCAACTTCTGCGCCGGACTGTTCGTGGTTTCGCCAAGGGTTGCCATTTGCCGCAATCCCTTCCCATATTCCCGGCGTGGAGACAATTGGAGGGCGCGGTTCTTGTTGCGGAAGATCGTAGCCCTCAAGCGGGTCCTCTACGACGCACTTGGCCATTTCAACACCGATGACGGCTGGGCGATGGCCAGCCATCTGGCGATCACCTCGCTGATGGCGCTGTTCCCGTTCCTGATCTTCGCGACGACGCTGGCGAGCTTCCTCGGCGCGCAGGCGTTCTCCGACACGGCCGTGCATCTGGTCTTCGACACCTGGCCCGAACAGATCGCCAAGCCGATCGCGCGCGAAGTGCTCAATGTGCTGACCGTCAGGCGCACCGACCTTTTGACCTATGGTGTGGTGCTTGCGGCCTATTTTGCCTCGAACGGCATCGAGGCGCTGCGCACGTCGCTCAACCGCGCCTACCGCGTCTCGGAAACGCGCGGCATCATCTACCGCCGGGTGCAGAGCATCATCTTCGTTCTCATCGCCACGGCCGGTTTCCTGGCGATCAGCGTGCTCCTGGTGTTCGCGCCGCTGCTGGCGCGGCTCGCGGAAGCCCATATCGACTGGATCAAGCCCTATATGGGCACCATTACGCTATGGCGTTACGTCATCGCTTCGGCGGTCATTGTCGGCGGATTGTTTGCCGTCCATTTCTGGCTGCCGGCGGGCAAGCGCCGCTTCGTGTCGCTGGTGCCGGGCATCGTCTTCACGCTGGCGGCATGGCTTATCGGTTCGACCATCTTCGCCACCTATCTCGACCACTTCTCGTCCTATGTGACGACCTATGCCGGCCTGGCCTCGATCATGATCGCCGTGGTCTTCCTCTACATGGTGTCTGCGATCTTCATCCTCGGCGGCGAGCTCAATGCCGCGATCAGCCGCTACCTGGAGGCGCGTGCGCGGGTGGGATGACAGGTCGAATTGAGGAATTGAAGAATTGGAGAAAAAGGGGGCCATATCCGGCGCTGTCTGTGCTTCTTCCTCAATTCCTCAATTCCTCAATTCCTCAATTCCTCAATTCCTCAATTCCACAGTTCTTCCCTTGGCCTGCCGCGCCGTTGCCAGGCCGACGCCGAATGTCGTGATCGCCATGCCGGAAATCTGAAGTGCGTTGAGCTGCTCGTCGAACAGGGCCCAGGCGATGATCGCCGTCACCGCCGGCACCAGGTAGAACAGCGAGGCCACCTTCGACATCTCGCCGTCGCGGATCATCACCATCAGCAGGAAGATGGCGCCGAGCGACAGCACCAGCACCAGCCAGGCCATGGCGAAGATCAGTTCGCCATTGATGACGACCGTGTGGGTTTCGAAGGCGAGGGAGGCGACGAGCATCAGCGAGCCACCGCCGACATATTGCCACATGGTCGCCGCGACGAGGTCGCCGCCGGAGGCAAAGCGCTTCTGCCAGATGGTGCCGGCGCTCATGCCGAGCACCGAAACCAGCGAGGCGGTCAATGTCGCCGCGGTCACGCCGCCGCCGAGCGCGCCGAGCTTCGGCCACAGCACGATGACGATACCGATGAGGCCGATGCCAAGGCCAAGCCAGTGACGCGGCAGGATCGCCTCGCCGAGGAATTTGCCGGCCAGCACCGCCGTGATCAGCGGCTGCAGGCCGACGATGAGGGCCGAAAAGCCGGCCGGCATGCCCCTGTGGATGGCCCAGAACACAGCGCCGAGATAGACGCCATGCATCAGGATGCCCGCGCCGGTGGCATGCAGCGCCTCCTCGCGGGTGGCTTTTTTCGAACCCAATACAAGCATCAGGACGGCCAGCAGGATGGCGGCGATGACGAACCGCGCGGCGAGGAAGGTGAACGGCTCCGCCCATGGCATGGCGTAGCGCGCGCCAATGAAGCCGGTCGCCCACAGAACGACGAAGGTGGCGGGAATGAACCGCTTGATGCTGTGCATGTTCCGGAGTCCGCCGCACTGGAGAGAATTGCCGTGGCGATGCTCTAATCCCGTTCACCCCGGCGCGCAAAGCGAAACGGTTGATCCATAGATCACCGGAATTCAACGCCGGCCCATCTGGGGGTGGCTTCTTGGTCTCACCGGGCTCAAAGCCCGACCATTCGCCTGATGTCGTCAGGCGATGCGCCGGCATGGCGCAAGGCGGCAAGGCCGGTATCGCCCAGGCTCTTCGACAGCTTTCGTCCGTCGGGCCCGAGGATGAGGCGATGATGGAAATAGGCCGGTTGCGGCAGTCCCAGGAGTTGCTGCAGCAGGCGCTGCACGCCGGTGGCGGAAAACAGATCTCGTCCGCGCACGACGTGGCTGACGCCTTGCAGGGCATCGTCCATGACGACGGCGAGGTGGTAGCTGGTCGGGATATCGCGGCGCGCCACGATCACGTCGCCCCAGTCCTGCGGACGGGCTTCGATCGAGCGTGTCGCGGAAAGCGTCTCGTCGGCGAATTCGGTCCAAGACAGGTCCTTGCCGACACGCGCCAAGGCGGCATCGACATCCAGCCGCCAGGCGAAGGGCGCATTCCCGGCGATCCGCCGCTGGCGTTCCTTGACTGGCAGCGCCTTGTCAGCGGCGGGGTAGAGCGGCACGCCATCGGGATCGCGCGGCCAGTCGCGCCCACGCTTTTCACTGTCGGTGATGAAGGCGCGGATCTCGCCACGGCTCATGAAGGCGGGATAGACGAGTTCCTCCCGGACCAGCCGCTCGAGCACCGCCTGGTATTCGGCGAAATGCTCGGATTGGCGGCGCACCGGCTCTTCCCAGCCAAGCCCCAGCCATTTCAGGTCGGCAAGCACGCCGGCCTCGAATTGCGGCGTGCAGCGCGTCGTGTCGATATCCTCGATGCGCAGCAGCAGGCGGCCGTCCGCCCGTGCCGCCAGCTTCTGGTTGAGCAGCGCCGAATAGGCGTGGCCGAGATGCAGGTCGCCATTGGGGCTGGGCGCGAAGCGGAATGTCAGGAGTGTCATCTCTGCGGCGGCAATCGGGTTGTGCGGCGGTTTTGCCAATTGCTACCGTGCTGCCGGTTCAGGAACAAGAAAGCATGCAGCGTATCGCGACATCAGACGACATTGCCCGGGGGCTCGATGCGCTTTGCGTGATCGACCCGCGCCTGGAAAAGGTGCGCGGCATGGCCGGCGAAGTGCCGCTGCGGCTGTCCGAACCGGGGTTTCGAAGCCTGGCGTCGATCGTCGTCTCGCAGCAAGTGTCCCGCGCCAGCGCCGATGCGATCTTCGGCCGGCTGACCAAGCTCGTCGATCCGCTG
>NZ_RZRP01000564.1:0-4189 GCF_003997795.1 Mesorhizobium sp. M7A.F.Ca.US.005.03.2.1
CATCACGCCGGCTCAAGATAGCTCTCCCAGGCGTCGATCGACACAACAAGCGTCGGGTCGGCGCCCTCGCCCCAGATCTCCGATCCTTCGAAAACCACGGTGTACACCCATTGCGGATTTTCGCCGTGTCCATGCGCGTTGCTGTCGGGAAAAACAAAACCGTCGTGCACCGCCTCGATCACGCCGTGCTTGCCGCGTGCGTAGCGCGGCAGCCGCGTGTGGCCGGTCGGGTTGAAGTTTTTGGTCCGCACGGCGTCGCCCGCCTTGAACCGCGCCGCTTGCGCCACCGGCCGGTCGCAAGGGCTGCCCTTGGCCAACACCGCGGGCACGTTTTCCGCCTTCAGCACCCTCTTGGGAGTCGCTGCTGGATCGACTGCCTTGCCCGCTTCGAGATCGCGCTGGCTGACGAAGCCATGGCGCTTTAACAGCACCTCCAGCGCCTTGATCCATATCTCGTAGTAGCTCGATGAATAGTAGACAGCCGGATGCAGCGATTCCCGTGCATGCCGGCTCTCGTCGATGTTCCACGCGCCCATGGCGCCGGCAGTCAGCGTCACGCCGAGCGCCCGCCTTTCCCAGGCGGCATGGAAGTAAGGTTCGTCCTTTTCCGGCGCGACCGGGCCGAACCCCATCTGTCCGCCGAGATCTTGCGGCCCGTTCATGCCGGCTGCCCCTCTATTCCAGGTCTTTGGGCCAGGCCGGTGCCGATCATCGCATCGCGGCTGACCAGCTCCGCCAGCCGCTCCTCGCTCCAGCCCTTGGTACCCTCGGGCCGCATCGGCACGACGAGATAGCGCAGCTCGGCAGTGGAATCCCAGACGCGGATTTTCTTGTCCGCCGGCAGCGTCAGCCCGAACTCCTCCAGCACGCCGCGCGGATCGATCACCGCGCGCGAACGATAGGGCGGCGCCTTGTACCAGACCGGCGGCAGGCCAAGCACCGACCACGGATAGCAGGAGCACAGTGTGCAGACGACGAGATTATGGGTGTCCTGCGTGTTGAACACCGCCTGCATGTGCTCGCCCTGGCGGCCGGTATAGCTTAGCGAGCCGATCGCCGCCGTCGCATCGCGCTTCAGCCAGTCGGCATAGGCTGGATCGCGCCAGGCTTTCGCCACCACCCTGGCGCCGTTGCGCGGCCCGATCTTCGTCTCGTAGGTGTCGACGATGACGTCGATCGCGGCCGGATCGATCAGACCCTTCTGGGCGAGGATCGTCTCCAGCGCACGCACGCGGGCGGCAAACGGATCGAGTTCGTTGTCGTGATCATGATCGTGTGACATGGCTACAAACTACGTTTGCAGTGATGCCGCTGCAAGCATGAGGGCTTGGGCCAGCGGACCATGGCGCCAGCTCTACCCCCTATTCGGCGGCCGCCCGCTGCGGCTCGGGCAGCATGTCTTCCCTGGGCTTGAACAGCGAGGGCTGATCCCCCGCTTCGACCGAGCCCGGCTCGCCCTTGCGCTTCGACCAAAGCCCCACCAGCCAGCCCGAGAAATTCTCCATGTAGACATAGATGACCGGCGTCACGAACAGGGTCAGTGCCTGCGAGGCAAGCAGGCCGCCGACAACGGCAACGCCCAGCGGCTGGCGCAGTTCGGCGCTGGCGCCGGTGCCGAGCGCAATCGGGAACGTGCCCATGAGTGCCGCCAGCGTCGTCATCATGATCGGCCTGAAGCGCATCAGGCAAGCCTTGTGGATCGACTCGGTCGCCGACATGCCTTCTCGTCGCAGTTCGAGCGCGACATCGACCATCATGATGCCGTTCTTCTTGACGATGCCGATCAGCATCAGGATGCCGATCACCGCGATGACCGACAGATCCATGCCGGCGAAGCGCAGCGCAACGACCGCTCCCAGCACGGCCGACGGCAGGCCGGTGAGGATGGTCAGCGGGTGGATGAAGCTTTCGTAGAGGATGCCGAGCACGATGTAGATGGTCAGGATTGCGCCGCCGATCAGAAAACCCTGGTTGGCCAGCGAATCCTGGAAGGTCTTGGCCGTGCCGGCAAAGGTCGTCGAGATCACCGTCGGCATGCCGATCTGCTCTTTCAGCGCATTGATGCGTGTCACGCTGTCGCCCAGCGCCACGCCCTGCGGCAGATTGTAGGAGATGGTCACGGCTGGAAGCTGGCCGAGCTGGTTGACGGTCAGGGCGCCGGCCGTGCGATCGACGCGGGCGAAGGCGCCGAGCGGAACAAGACTGCCGCTCGCCGTCCTCATCTGGATGGCCAGCATCCGCTCGGGCGACCACTCGATCTTGGGATCGAGCTCGGTGATGACTTCATAGCTGTCGGCCGAACCGAAGATGGTCGAAACCTGGTCGGTGCCGAACCCGCCATAGAGGGCGGAGCGCAACGTGTCGGTATCGATACCGAGTTGGGCGGCCTTGTCGCGATCCACCACCAGCGTCGCCTGCAGCGCATTGTTCTGCAGGTCGCTGGTGACGTCGGTGAAGTTCGCATGGTCGGCCGCCATCGCGTCGTTCAGTTTCTGCGCCCAAATATCGGTGAGGCCGGTATCAAGGCCCTGAACCACGAGCTGGTAGGCGCTTGCGGACGACCGCGAGCCCAGCCTCAAATTCTGCACCGGCTGCATGTAGGTCTCGATGCCAGCAACGCCGGCCAGTTGCTTGCGCAGATCCGCAAGCACCTTCTCTATATCGGGACGCTGGTCCTTGCCCTTGAGCTGGACGAAAAGCTGCCCCTGGTTGAGCGCGTTGTTGCCGCTGCCCGCCGACCACGCCACATGGTCGACATAGGGCGAATGCGAGAAGACGCTGGCGACCTGCCCTTGCAGCCTGGACATGGCGTCGAACGAGATGTCCTGGCGGGCGATGGTGGTCACCGATATCTGGCCGATGTCCTCCTGCGGGAAGAAACCCTTCGGCGAGATCTGGATCAGCCACACCGACGCTGCCGCGGTGCCGACGAAGACGAGGAACACCAGGAAGGTGTGCCGCAGGCAGAAGCTCAAGACCCTGTCGTAGCCGCGCGTGACGAGGTCCTGCTTGTGACCGGGGCCATGCTTGTCGCGGTCGGCTTTGGTCACCGACAGCAGCCGCGAGCACAGCATCGGCGTCAGCGTCAGCGACACGAACATCGACGCCAGGATGGCGACCGTCACCACCACGGCGAACTCGTTGAAGATGCGCCCGATGACGCCGCCCATCAGCAGCACGGGGATGAAAACCGCCACCAGCGAGATCGAGATCGAGATGATGGTGAAGCCGATTTCGCGCGCGCCCTTCAGCGAGGCGTCGAAGGCCGACAGCCCGTCCTCCTCCATGTGGCGGAAGATGTTTTAAAGCATCACGATGGCGTCGTCGACGACGAGGCCGACCGCCAGCGTCAGGCCCATCAGCGAGATGTTGTCGATGGAAAAGCCGAACAGGAACATCGCGCCGAGCGTGGCGATCAGCGAGATCGGCACCGCCACGGCCGGGATGATTGTCGCCGTCACCCGGCGCAGGAACACGAAGATCACCATGATGACCAGGGCAATGGTGAGCAGCAGCGTGAACTGCACGTCGCTGACCGCCTGCCGGATCGAACTGGAGCGGTCGTTAAGCAGCTTGATGTCGGCGGCGGCCGGCATCTGGTCCTTGAAGGACGGCAGCATCGCCTTGACCTTGTCGACGACGTCGACAGTGTTGGCGTCGGGTTGACGCTGCACGGCCATGATGATCGCGCGGGTGCCATCGTACCAACTCGCCGTCGTGGTCGTCTGCACCGAATCGACCACGCGGGTCACCTCGCCCAGCCGTACCGGGTGACCGTTTTTGGTGGCGATGATGATGTTGGAGAAACCGGCGGCGTCGGTCAGCTGCGTGTTGGCGGTGATGGTGAGCTGCTGCTTGTCGTTCTGGAGCACGCCGAGCGGCGTGTTGCTGTTGGCCGAGGCAACCGCCGCCTGCAGCTGATCGATCGAGATGCCGCGTGCGGCAAGCGCGGTCGGGTCGATCTGGATGCGCACCGCGTATTTCTGCTGGCCGAAGATCGAGACCTGCGCCACGCCGTCGATGGTCGACAGCGACGGCGAGATGACGTTTTCCGCGAACGCATCGAGGTCGGTCAGCGGAACCGTGTCGCTGACCAGCGACATCAAAAGGATCGGCGCGTCGGCCGGATTGACCTTGCGATAGCTCGGCGGCGCCGTCATCTGCGACGGCAATGATTTCTGCGTGCGCG
>NZ_RZRP01000565.1:0-4188 GCF_003997795.1 Mesorhizobium sp. M7A.F.Ca.US.005.03.2.1
GGCGAAACCCAGCAACAGGCCGGCGAGCGCGACCACGACCCGCGACGGCCCGTTCGGCTCGAGCGGCGCGAAGGCCTTCGAGATCACATTGATGTTGGCGGTGTTGATGTCCTTCTGCTCGCCGGTCTCCTTGGCGCGCAGCAGGTACTGTTCGTAGACGGAACGCTTGGCGGTCGCCTCGCGCTCCAGTTCGCGCATCGACACGAGGTCGCTGTTGACGTCGCCGCTGCGGACCTTCAGCTGCGCCAGGCGAGAGGCGAGATCCTGTTCGAGCTGGACGGCGCGCTTGAGGTCGACCTGCAGCGACGAGCCGATGCGGCGCAGCTCCGAGGCGATGCGGTCGCGTGCGCCGGCAATCTGGGCATTGATCGCCTGGAGTTCGGGGTGACGCGGGCCGAGCCGGATGGCGGCGCGGTCAGCTTCCTGCTTGAGCGACGCATATTGCGAACGCAGATCGCTCATCGTGTTGGAGTTGATCTCCTCCGGCAAGGTACCGGTGAGAACCGAATTGACGTCGACCGAACGCGCCGAGGCCGCCCGGGCGTTGAGTTCCAGGGTCCGGGCGCGCGCGACCGACAGCTGCTCGTTGAGTTTCAGCATCTCGTCGTCGCTGATGAGATGGCCCTGCGCGTCAACGAGATCGTGCGTGGCCCTGAAATCCTCGACCTTGCGCTCGGCTGCCTCGACGCCCTTGCGCAACTCGTCGAGCCTGGCCGTCAGTTCGTCGGTGGCGCGGCCTGCGGTGTCCGACTGTATCTGGCCGAAAGTCTGCAGGAAGACATCCGTCATCGTGTTGGCGATGAGCGCTGATTTCTCGCCATTCTGCGTGGTGGCGCTGACGGTGATGACGAAGGTCTTGCCGCCGCGCTCGACCGAAAGGCTCTCAGCCAGATTGCCGACAGCAAGCGCGCGGCGACGGCTGTCGTCGACACCCCCCGGCCCATCATTGCGGGACAGGACGGAGCGAATGAGCGACATGACACTGAGGCCGCCGCTGCCTTGCCCATTGAATTCCGGATCATTGACCAGATTGAGCTTGTCGACGACCTTGTTGAGAACAGTGCCTGATGTCAGCACCCGGACCTGGTTCTCGACGATGGCCAGCGTGGCGTCGGAAGCGACGACCGACTGGGTGAGGTCCCGATCGGTGAGCTTCAGGTCGCGCGGGTCGACGATCAGTTCGGTGGTGGCCTCATATTTCTTCGGCGTCGACAGCGCGATGGTGACGCCGAGCGCGGCGCCCAGCAGTGTCGTCGTCACGATCAGCAGCTTCGACTTGCCGACACCGCGCACCACCTGCATCGGATCGATCAGCGGCTTCCACTGCTGGCTGTCCGTGCCGTCGTTTCGGGATAACGATGCGTCGCCTGCAGCGTAAGGTTCCGATGTATGATCGGCGCGACGAGCGCCAGCGGTTTCGGCGGCACTAGGCTGTGTCCGCGGCGAGGTTTGCGCGCGGTACGCTTGCTCACGATCCCCGTCGGCCGCGACCGGATCCGACAGTTTCGGGTTGCGCGCCTCGCGCTGCGAGCGGGCGAGGCGATGACGCGTGGCGGCGTCCTCGCGCCATGACGGGTCTGCCCGGTCGCCGATCGAGACCAGCGACGCGTCGGGTTCGTCGCCACGCACAGCCTGGCCCAGCGCCAGCAACGAGCGCTCGCGCTTCCAGTCTTCGCGGTTTTCCCTGTCGACCATCGTCTGGAACTTTACCCTTGGCGACCTGCGAACGGAGATTGGCCATTCGTTAAGCCACGCTAAACAGGCATGGAAAACAAAAGGTTAATTTTCCCGCGCCGAAGCGTCGGTTTCTCGTTTCGGTTGCATCTATTTTCGACACAAGCCCAGCCGCCAGAACGGCACGTTAAGTTTTCCGGCCTAGGCTCTCCTTGAGACATGACGCAGGCCAGTGACATACCGCAAAGGCGGCCCCTCGCCCGGCCGCAAAGGCGGCCCCTCGCCCGGATCGGCAGCTTTTTGGCCGAACGACGGGGGCTGCTTCGCGACTATTTCTCAGCGATCAGCGGTGCCGGTGGGCGACTGGTGTTTTCGCTGGCCTATTTCATCGCGCTGGCCAACACGCTGTCGATATCCGAATTCGGCATGTTCGCCACCGCGTCGGCGGCCGGCGTCATGCTGTCGCGCATCCTCGCTTTCGGGTTCATCTCGGCGCTTTACCGCACCGCCACCATCCGCCCCAATCTGATCGGCACCTTTTCCGCCGGCTTCCTGCTGCTCGGCGTGCTGTCGCTGCCGCTGCTGGCCGTGGCCTCGTTCGGCGTCTATCTGCTTTTCTTTGCCGACACCGTGCCGCTGTCGGTGTTTGCGGCAATCGTCTTTGCCGAAGCGCTGTTGTGGCGGCCGGTGGAGGTGGCGCTGATCGTCAACAACGGCCTGGGCAAGTTCGGCCGCGCCGCGCTGCTGGCCATCCTGGCGACCGCGCTGCGGGCGCTCGGCGCGGTGCTGTTCATGTTCTCAGCGCAACACAGCGTCTGGATATGGTCCTGGTTCTATATCGGCGCCAATGCCGCCTCGCTGCTGATTGCCTTCGGCTTCTTCTACCCGCGCCAGAGGCTGCGGCTGCGCGTCGAGCTGTATCTTCGGCGATTGGCCGATTCCATCTATGTGGCCGGCGCCGAAGTGCTGTTCTACCTGCAGATGGAGTTCGACAAGCTGCTGGTGCTGGCGATCGGCGGCCCGCATCTGGCCGGCATCTACGCCATCATCATGCGGCTGGTAGACCTGACGGCGATTCCGATCCGCACCTTCTCGATGATGCTGGTGCAGCGCATGATGCGCGCGCCGGAACTGCTGTCACGGCTGGCGGTCAAGAGCGGCATCGAAGGCGGCGTTTTCGCGGTGTCGACGCTGGCGCTCTTGACGCTCGGCATCGTGCTGCATTTCTTCCCCAATGCGCTCGGCAAGAATGTCGCCGAGGCTGCCCCGCTGGTGGTGCTGGCGATCTGCGTGCCGGGATTGCGCAATCTGATCGAATACCAGGCCGAGCTTTTGTTCGCACGCGGCCAGACGCTGGTGCGGGCGCTCAATCTCGGCCTGCTCGCCGGATTGAAGGCGCTGTTGCTGACCTATGTGCTGACGACCATCCTCGACACGCCGAAGCTGGTGCTGTCGCTCAATGTCGTCTTCCTGCTTTTGTATCTCGCCTCGACGCTGCTCACCTATTCGGCGATGCGCAAGCCGGCCAAACCCGTCTAGGACTTTCTCATTTGTACATGACTTCTGGACAAACGGAAATCGTTGTCCGAGAAAACCGGTTTCCGCTTTTCGGGATGATCTAATCCAACCCAATCAGACGGCGGATGCGGCCGATATCGGTGCCGATGAAGGATTGCATGCCGATCGCCACCTGCTCCGGCGCCATGGCGGCAACGAAGCGGCGGAACTCGTCATCCGAAAGCGCTTCGCCGGTCCAGTGCACGCGGCAGAACTCTTCGGAACCGTGGAAGTGGCCGGCTCCGTCCAGCAGATCGTCGACATAGCGGCCGTAGATCATGCATTCGGAGAATTTGCGCGCCGAACCGACGACCTCGACCCAGTTGCGGCCATGGACCTTCTCGATCTCGCCGCACATGGCCAGCACGGTGTCGCGCCGCCAGGCGATCAGCGTCGAGATGTAGTCATGGATCGACGTCCGGGACGGGTCGATGCCGAGTGCCGATCCCGCATTGCGCGACCAGATGCGATGCTCCTCATGACCTTCGTCCGCCAGCACAGCGTCGCGGCGGAACAGGCGCACCTTGCCGTCGCGCCAGAAGGCGCCGCAGTCGAAAGGTTTCAGGAAGGCAACATCGGAATCGCAGAAGATGAGCACGTCTTGAGATGCATGCGCTGATATGGCGATGCGGCGCAACTGCTGCACATGCCAGCCGCGCAGCGGCTGGGTCTTCAGGCTGAGCCAGACGCGCCGGCGAAACAGGCTGAGCGGATCGTCGAAGGCGTGCAGCCAGCGCGGCAGCAATTCCCGCTCGTCGACCACCGTGCGGCGGCCGGTCTCCAATTGGCGAAACAGGCCGACATCGCGATGCTCGACCAGGATGTAATGGTGCGCCGCGCCAGAAACGTGGCGATCAAGTGTCTCGCACAGCAGGCGACAGCGCTCGAAATCGGGCGCATAGCTTGCCGTCACGATGGCCGCCGTCGGTGTCTGCCGGAGCGGGCTTGGCTCGACAG
>NZ_RZRP01000566.1:0-4186 GCF_003997795.1 Mesorhizobium sp. M7A.F.Ca.US.005.03.2.1
CACCTACAGCGTCGATCAATCCGGCTATCTCTCCTTCCCGCTTGTCGGCGCCAAGACGATAGGGCTGATCGAGCACCTCATGGAAGGCGGCCGGCGTCGGCCGGTAGCTGGAACAGCCAGCCAGCATCGATACGGCAAGCAGCGCGCGAAACAGGGAAGCAGTGCTTTTCATGACCGGACAAGTACCTTCGACTGGGCCGCTGCGGCGTCGCAGCAAACATCAGGGATCGAGGCCGGTTATCATCCTGTTAGGGTTAATGGCGGGTAAAGGGAGCGGCCGACACGTGGCGCATCGGCAAGAGTTTTTGCGATTTCTGGCGGTTTTGTTTGTCGCCCGCCAGTAAACCCTAACGAAAACTTACCGCGATCTTAACGGCTGAGTTACCATAGTTGTTTACGGTGCGTGCTGACCCAGTATCGGAGTAGGGATGCATGTCCGTTCAGTCCGCGGCCGCAGATGTCGATGTCGATCTCAGGCAGCTCTTCGCCAGCCTGGCGAGGAATTGGCTGCGTATAGGCCTCGTCGTCCTGTTGGCGACCGGGCTGGCCTTTGCTTTCGCCTCGCTGGCAACCCGGCACTACAAGGCCGAGACGCAGGTGGAGATCGCGCCGCGCGAATCCATCTACACGCGGCCGGCCAGCAATAACAACGACACCGACAAGCCTATTCTCGACGAGCAGGGCGTCGCCACCCAGGTCCAGATCATTTCCTCCAACGAAATCCTCAAGCAGGTCTCGCAAAAGCTTGGGCTGGAAAAACTGCCCGAGTTCAATGAAGCGCTCGACATGTCGGCGCTGAGCCGCGCTCTGGTCCTGGTCGGGCTGAAAAGCGACCCGATGGAAATTCCGACGGAAGAGCGCGTGCTCAAGAAAATGCACGAGAAGCTCAACGTCTACGGCGTCGAGAAGACCCGCATCATTGCCATCGAGTTCTCATCGGAAGATCCCAAGCTCGCGGCCGCCATACCGGACGCCATCGCTGCCGCCTATATAGCGGGGCAAGGGGCGGCCAAGCTCGAATCGAACAGCGCCGCGGCAGACTTCCTGGCGCCCGAGATCGCCGACCTGCAGCGGCAGGTCAAGGATGCGGAGGCGAAGGTCGCCGCCTATCGCGCCCAGTCCGATCTTCTGATGGGTGGCAACAATTCGGTGCTGGCCACCCAGCAGCTTTCGGAACTGTCGAGCGAACTGTCGAAAGTGCGCGCCAACCGCGCTGCGGCCGAAGCGACCGCCGACGGTGTGCGCAGGGCGCTGCAGAATGGCGGTTCGCTGGACGCCGTGCCGGAGGTTCTGTCATCGGACCTGATCCAGCGCTTGCGTGAGCGACAGGTCGAATTGCGCTCCAACATCGCCGATCTGTCGACGACGCTGCTTGGAAATCATCCGCGCATTCGCGCGCTGAAATCGCAACTGTCCGATCTCGACGCGCAGATCCGCAGCGAGGCCCAGAAGATCATGAAAGGCCTGTTGATGCAGGCCGAGACGGCAAAGGCCCGCGAGAACCAGCTCGTCGCCGACGTCAACACATTGAAAGCCGCTTCGGCGCAGGCCGGCGAACAACAGGTCGACCTCGACGCACTGCAGCGCGACGCGACCGCCAAGCGACAGCAGCTCGAACTCTACCTGACCAACTACCGCGAAGCCGCTTCGCGCCAGGACCGCAACTATCTGCCGGTCGACGCCCGGATCGCCTCGAAGGCGTCGGTTCCCTCCGAGGCCTATTTTCCGAAGGTGGGGCCCATCGTCGGCGCGGCTTTCGCCGCATCGCTGCTGATCATGGCCATCGTGACGCTTCTGCGGGAGCTGTTCTCAGGCCGCGCGATGCGGCCGGCGAGCGGTTCCCGTTTCGAACGGATCGATGAGGTGGCGATGCCCCATGTGGCGCAGACGCCGGCCGCCAAGCCATTTTTCCGCCCCGAGACTGCCGTCTTCCAGGAAGCCGTCATTCACCAGGAACTGCCTGAACCTGCGCATGAAGCCGATGCGGAGCCTTTTGCCGCTGCGATGCCGGCCATGGCCGAGGCGCCGGATGTGGTCGCAATGCCCGCTACGGCGGCGACAGAGCAAACGGTTGTCGAGCCCGAACCGGCGCGTTCCACCCTGGGCGAGATCGATATCGAAAGGGCTGCCGAAAAGCTGATCGCCAGCGGTGCGGCGCGCGCCATATTCGTCTCGCCGGAAGGCGACGAGGCGGCTGCATCGGCGATCCTGGTGGCGCGCGAAGTCGCCGACGCCGGGCTGCGCGTGCTGTTGCTGGACCTCACCGCGTCGGGGGCCGCCTCGCGGCCGATGCTGGACAGCGGACTTTTTCCCGGCATCACCAACCTGCTCGCTTCGGAAGCGCAGTTCAGTGACGTCATCCATGCCGATCTCTACTCGGACTGTCACGTCATTCCGGTCGGAACCGCCGATCCGGTCCGCGCCATGCGCGCCGCCGACCGGCTGCCGATCATCATGCAATCGCTGACAACGGCTTATGATCTGGTCGTGGTCGAATGCGGACCAGCCGACGCGCAGGGCATCGGCCGTCTGACCGGCGACGCCACCGAGGTTTTTCTCTCCATGCTGGAGGCCGACGACGAGGTGACGCAAGCTGCCGTCAAACTGATCGAGAACGGCTATCCCGACCTGACGCTGGTGACGCCGCTCGGCCACGAACCGCCCGGCAATCCGGTGCCGGGACGGCGCACTGCCGCCGCCTGAGAGAGCCGCGGATCGCCTGGCGGAGCCGTTCAGCGGTTCGCCCGATCTAGCCCAGTTCCAGGGTCGTTACGCCGAACACCCTTTGCAGGTCCAGTTCCGGGGCAGGCCCCTTGTACATGCGCGTGGTGGTGAAGGTCGGCGCAAAGCCGGCCGCATCGAGCGCAGTTATGAAACCGGTGTTATCGGCGGGGACGTCGATATGCAGCTCGCCGCCCTCACAGGCACCGGCCAGTCCCTCCAGGAGTTGCAAAGCGATTTCCATGTCGTCGGCAAACAGCGGGCCGATCTTGAAGCCGGATCGACACCGGCGCGCCACGCCAAAGCCGGTCACGCCGCGCGAACCGATTGCCGCCAACCCATGATGCGGTTCCTGCAGCCATCGCTGCAGGAAGGCCCGCCGCGGCGCCGGAAAACAATGGGCGTCATAGGCGACGACATCGGATAGGAGTTGCGTTGTAATCGTCCGCAACCCATCGGCCCTGGCCGTCGGGCCTGCCTTGCGCCCGGTGAAGCGGATGGTCTCGTAGGCCGGCGCGAAGCCCTTGCGCCGGTAATTGGCCTGCTGCTCGGCGACGCCGTCAAGGCCGACGGTCCGGCCTGCAAGCCTTTTCATGCCGGCGTCCCACACCGTCTTGCCGTAGCCCATGCCGCGCATGTCAGGCCGGGAGATGTAGAGGCCGATGAAGCCGAATTCGCTGCCATAGGCCACGGCCGAAATTGCCGCGACCATGTCGTCGCCGACAAAGGCGCCGATGAAGCCTTCGGGGTCCGCCGCCTGGAGCATCGCCGGGTCTTCAAGACCTGGGTTCCAGCCTTCCGCGGCCGCCCAGTCGACGAGAAGCGCCAGTTCCTGCAGGGACAGTGTGCGGATGATCGGCGTCATTGCGTTAGCTATCTTCTTCCGAGGGCGCCGCCTGGCCGGCGGCTTTGCGGCGCAGTACCTTGGTCAGCTTCCAGATCGTCGGGCTGTTCTTGACGAAGGCTTTCAGCCGCGCGCCTTGCCGAAGCGTCAGCGCCAGCATGCGGCCCTTCACGGTCAAGGGGACCAGCACTTCGAAATGCCGCGTTTCGATATCGCACCACAGCCGCTTGTAAGGCTCATCTCCTACCGAAAAGTCATAGACCTCGAAACCGGTCTCGCAGGCTTCCTGGATGTTGTCGAAGAACAGGAAGTCGCCGGGGCTGGCGTGCCCGAGATCGTCCTCGGCGATCGCTCCGAATTCGCAGATCAGGCGTTTGCCCGAGCGGCTTGAACCGGTAATGGCGCGCAGCTTGCCGGCAACCTCGAGCCCGTGCAGCACGAAGGAAGGCTTGTCCTCGCTAAGTGCTTGCGAAAACAGCGCGCGGAAGAAGCCGCGCACCTGCGCGTCGCCGAAGACGTTGGCGATGCCCATCTTGCGGAAGCGGAGTTCCTTCATCTCGAAGAAGGCGTCGAGCAGCCTGTCGACCTCGTCCGGGGTGCCGGCCTCGATGCGCCGGTGGC
>NZ_RZRP01000567.1:0-4184 GCF_003997795.1 Mesorhizobium sp. M7A.F.Ca.US.005.03.2.1
CACCAGATGCCGGAACGCCGCCACCACATCCTCATAGACATGGCGCTTGAACGGCACGATCAGGTCAGGAAGGTCCTGCATCGGCCGCCATGCCCATTTGTCGAACTCGGCGGTGTGGCCACCCGGCGGCGGATTGATCTGGATCTCGCTGACATCGCCGTGGAAGCGAAAGGCGAACCATTTCTGCGTCTGGCCGCGATACCGGCCCTTGAAGGCGATGCCGACGAGATGCTCCGGCAAATCATAGTTGATCCAGTCCGGCGCCTCGGCCAGTAGCGAGACGCCGCGCATGCCGGTCTCCTCATAGAGCTCGCGCTCGGCCGCCTGCAGGGGCTCCTCGCCCTCGTCGATGCCGCCTTGTGGCATCTGCCAGAGCTGCGTCGTGCCGGCAAATTCGCTGTCCGGTTCGGCAATGCGGTGCCCGACCCAGACCAGGCCCTCGGCATTGAGGATCATCAGCCCGACGCAGGGTCGGTAAGGCAGCGTTTCGCGGTCGATTTTGTTCGTCTTTGGCATCAGTCACTCTTTCCAGCCGTCTTCCGAGGGCTAGCCTTTTTGCGGATCGATAGCCACCGCTGAAATCGGCACGATCTCGATGCCGCGCTTCTTGGCCTCGACCACCCAGGATGACACGGTATCGACCGTCAGGTCGAAGGCCGAACCGATGCCGACGGCAGTGCCTTTGGCCCGCGCGGTCGCCTCCAGGCTGTCGAGCTTCTTCAGGATTTCGCCGCGATCCTGCACGGCATCAATCGCCATGTCGCCGGCGACGAAGGGCACGCCGTCTTTCAGCGCCAGATCCGGCGCCAGACTGCGCGCCGACGAGCCGTCATCGATATAGGCGAGGCCGCGTTTGCCGAGCTCGGCGATGAACGGCTCCATCGCCGCCGCGTCAGCGGAAAAGCGGGCGCCCATATAGTTCATGACGCCGGTATAGTTGGTCGTCCGCGACAGCGCCCAGTGCAGGCTCTTCAGGTTCTCGTCCGCGCTCGCCGCCACCGTCAGCGTGTTGCGTCCCGGATTGACCTTGGGATAATCGAACGGTTCGAGCGGCACCTGCATGACGATCTCGTGGCCGCTCTGCCTGGCTGCCTGCATCCAGCGGCCGATGCTGTTGCCTTGCGGCGCGAAGGCCAGCGTCACTTCCGCCGGCAGCTTGGCGATGGCCGCCTGGGTGCCGGTCTGCGAAACCGAAAGCCCACCGATGACGATCGCCACCCGTGCGCCGCGCCCGCCCGACCAGGGCCGCGCATAGACGTCGAACGGCCGCCTGCCATCGGCGGCGCGCACCGGCAACGGCCCGGTCTCGCTGGCCTCGATCAGCGCCTTGTCGGGAATATGCGCGACCTTCAGGTTCTGGCCGACGGTCGACGGGTCGCGAATGACGATCGCTGCCTTGGGCGGCCCATCGCCCTCCTCCGTCTGCACATGGATGATCTGCGGCCCACCTGATTTGACCGGCGCCTCCGGCTTCGGTGCCGCCGGGGCCAATGCAGGCGGCGCGGCGGCAGGTTCGGCCGCCGCGGTCACTTTCAGCGTTGAAACGGCAACCTCTTGCGGCTTACGAAACGGCTTTTCCCTGAGCGCGATCGCGCCGGAGATGCCTGCCACCACCAGCACGGCCACTGTCGCCATGATCGCACCGCCGCTGAGCTTGCCGGCGGCGCGCGGCGGCCGGACTGCCTGTCCGAGCGGGCGTTCGATGTCCTTGCCGATATCAGTCAAGCGTAATCCCCGGGCGCATGGCTCCGAAGGCGAAGCCACTTCGAAACGGCATGCGCGAATTCATCAATCCCGGCGCACCCCCGCGCCATGCCTTGGGAGCTTTGCCTCGCCCCCGAATCAAACTGCCGGAACCTTTCGGTCCCGGCAGCATCGCATTGCTTCCATCATGCTCAAACAGAAAGATGGAGCGGCGCGTGCGCCGCTCCAGATCCCTACTGGTTGAGAACCGCCTTTTGCGGATTGGGCGGGAAGGACGGATCGGTCTTCTGGCCACGCAGCAGCTGCTCGGCATAGATGAGCTGCAGATCGTCTTTCGGATCCGGCGGCACATAGGCCGCAGAGCCCGAACCCGTCGTGCTCTCGTCGGCGCCCTTGATATGGCCCTTGAGATCGGATTCGCCACGCGTCAGATCCCTGCCCTGCAGTTCCGGCGGCAGTGGCTGTTCGACCTTGATGTCGGGCGTGATGCCCTTGCCCTGGATCGACTTGCCGGACGGCGTGTAATAGAGCGCCGTCGTCAGCCTGAGCGCACCATTCTCGCCGAGCGGAATGATGGTCTGCACCGAACCCTTGCCGAAGGACTGCGTGCCGACCACCGTGACGCGGCGCAGGTCCTGCAGCGCGCCGGCGACGATTTCCGAGGCACTGGCCGAACCGCCATTGACCAGGACGATCATCGGCTTGCCGTTGATGTCGTCGACCTGCTTGGGCTTGGCGTCGAAGCGGGTGACGTCCTTGGGGTCGCGGCCGCGCGTCGAGACGATCTCGCCGCGGTTGAGGAAGGCATCGGACACGCTCACCGCCTGGTCGAGCAGGCCACCCGGATTGAGGCGGAGATCCAGAACGTAGCCCTTCAGCTTGTCGTCGGGAATCTGCTTCTTGATGGTGTCGATGGCGTTCTCGAGGTCGTCGTAGGTCTTTTCGGTGAAGGAGGTGATCTTCATGTAGCCGATGTCGTTCTCGACCCGGAACTTGACCGCCTTGACCTTGATGATGTCGCGCACGACCGTCAGTTCGATCGGCTTGTCGGCGCCCTGGCGCAGGATGGTCAGCTTGATCGGCGTGTTGACCAGGCCGCGCATCTTGTCGACCGCATCGTTGAGGGTCAGGCCGCGAACCTCTTCGCCGTCGATCTTGGCGATGTAGTCGCCGGCCAGCACGCCTGCCTTGGCAGCCGGCGTGTCGTCGATCGGCGTGATCACCTTGACCAGATCGTTCTCCATGGTGACTTCGATGCCGAGGCCGCCGAACTCGCCCTTGGTCTGGACGCGCATATCCTGCGCCTGCTCGGCATTCATGTAGGAGGAGTGCGGGTCAAGCGAAGCCAGCATGCCGTTGATGGCATTCTCGACCAGCGACTTGTCGTCGGGCGGCGTCACATACTGTGCCCGCACGCGCTCGAAGATATCGCCGAAGATCGCCAGTTGCTTGTAGGTCTCCGACCCTGCAGCGTTCGCCGCCGAGCCGGGTGCGCCATAGACCAGGCTCATGGCGGACGCGCCCATCAGCGCACCGGCAAACAGAAGCGACAGTTTCCGCATTATTCACGTCCTTCCAGAAAAACGGTCCGCCCACCATGGGGCCGGATCGACGGGTTTTCCATCCTTGCGGAACTCGACATAGAGTTCCGGCGTGGCATTTCCATTCTTCGAAACCGAGGTGCTCGCCACCCGGGCCTCTCCCATCGCACCGATCGGCTCTCCTGCAAGCACTGATTGACCGGTCGCGACGCTGATTCTGCTCATCCCCGCCAAAACGACATGATAGCCGTCGCCTGCGTTCAGGATCAAGAGTTGACCATAAGAGCGAAACGGCCCCGCATAAAGCACATTTCCATCTGCCGGCGCGGTAACGATGGCTCCCGATTGTGTCGCAACCATGTCGCCTAGCATCACCGCGCCGTTACCGTCGTCGGCGCCGAATCGCCGCTTGATGCGGCCGGTCACCGGCAGTGCGATCTGTCCCTGCAGCGCCGAAAAGGGCACCGCGGCGGCAAGTTGGTTGCTTTCCGGAACGGGCAGCGACGCCAGTTCCGCCGGCGCGGATGTCTTGTCGCCATCCGCCGTCTTCTGCTCAGCGGCCTTGGCGGCATCGGCGGCCTTGCGGCTCTTGTCGGCCTGCGCTTCGAGCGAGGCGATCAACTCTTTCAGGCTGCCGGCCTTGGCCGCCAGCGCTTCGGATCGCTGCTTTTCCGCGGCCATTTGCGTTTGCGTGTCGGCTTCGAGCTTCTGCTTGGCCTCCAGCAGCATGCCGAGCCGCTTCTTTTCCGCCGTCTGGTCGCCGACCGCCGCCGTCAGCCGCGCCCGTTCGGCCTCGATCGACGCCGTAATCCTGGTCTGTTCCTTGAGATCGGCAAGCAGGCTATCGGTCTGCTGGCGCAGTTCCGGCACCACCGCGCCGAGCAGGATGGCGCTGTCGTCGGTGCGCAGCGCCATCCTGCTCGGCGCGGTGGTGCCGGA
>NZ_RZRP01000568.1:0-4181 GCF_003997795.1 Mesorhizobium sp. M7A.F.Ca.US.005.03.2.1
GGAGTACATATGGCATGGTTTAAACGCATCGACGATACGTACGAGCTTCTGAACAATGTCGGTAAGAGCTCAACTCAACAGGAAATATGCCGACACATCCTTGGCTACGCCGGACGCATTGGCGCGACCAATCTTCTGGCAGGACTAATTCCCCCACCCCAAGCTCTGAAACATGATCAAGCTTCGCATGTCATTCTCCATGCCTGGCCAGAACAATGGTCCGAGCGATATTTTTCAAAGGGCTACCTATATCGCGATCCAACGATTCAACTTGTGAACCGGGGCAGCACGCCCTTCCTCTGGAGCGAGATCGATAACCTATGCAAGGTCTGTCCTTTCGGCCGCCGGATCATGGACGAGGCAACCGACTTCAGATTATGCGAGGGTTTGACAGTCCCGTTTGCCACATTGGATGGGCAGCCGGTCGGGTTTTCCGTCGCGGGAGAAAAGCTGGATCCGGATCCCCACGACCGTCTCGCCTTTCAGTTGGTTGCAGCTTACGCTTTCGGCTGCGCGGCTGTTATCACTGATGCAAAACGCGATATCCGGCCGGCACGTTTATCTCCGAGACAAAGGGACGTTCTGCGCTGGGCAGCGGAAGGCTTGACTGTCGATGAGATCGCTGACCGTCTCGCTGTAAGTCGCAACACGGCAGACACTCACCTGCGGGCGGCGCGCGAGAGGCTCGGAGTAGCAAGCACAGTGCATGCTGTCGCGGAAGCCTTTCGTCACGGTCTGATCGCCTAGCTCACGCAATCGCGTGATGCCGCCTTCTACAGGAAGCGACCATTGGTTGACCTCCAAACTGGAGGATAACCGAGATGCTTCTTGTGGTTACATCGCAGAATTCAGAAGAATATCAGGCGGAGCTGGAACAGGCGTTCCGCCTTCGCCACAAGGTCTTTGTCGAAGAAAAGGGCTGGACGGATCTGCGGCGCGCAGATGGTCGTGAAATCGACCGGTTCGACAATGAGCACGCAGTCCACATGCTCTTTACGGCTGAGGAGCGCGTTGTCGGCTACCAGCGCATGCTGCCTTCGACCCGCCCCCACTTGCTCTCGGAGGTCCTGTCGGACCTTTGCGAAGGCCAACGCCCCGTGGGCGAAAACATCTGGGAATGGACGCGCTACTGCGTCGAGCCGCAGTACCGAGAACGGGGAAGAATGCTGAGCCCGGTGGCGAATGCGCTTTTGTCAGGCATCGTCGAGTGGGGCCTGGACAGAAGCATCGATACGATCATCATCGAGATGAACCCTCTCTGGCTGCTGCGCCTGGTCCAACTGCATTTCAGGGTGACGCCGCTGGGGCTGCCGAAGATCATAGGCGGTGAAGAGACAGTGGCGGTGACGGCGAGCTTCGATGAACGCACACTCGCCAGATTGCATGAAACGCGGAAGGCGAGCCCGCCGACTGGTGCGATTGGCAACTGAGGCGCTCGCCCCCAAACCGGGGGGCTTTGACCAGGTACTTCAATGGGGCAGATAGGCGGGCGACTGGACAGTTCGCGTGGTGGGCGCGGGCCACAATCACTTCCAGGTGGAGGAAGCGCCATGCGGCGACGCGTCCAACTCATCACGCTCGAATGCGCCCTCATCGTGTTCGAGGAGGGCAGCTTCCTCGGCGCCTCCCGACGCATGGGCATCCACCATTCCGCACTGAGCCGGCGCATCCGTAGCCTTGAGCACGCGGTGGGAACAATTCTTTTCGAACGCCACGCAGGCGGAGTCCGACCGACCCTGGCCGGCGCACGACTCCTGCGCAATCTTCGCCGCGTTCTGACTGATCTCGACGGCACACTCGCCATGGAGGAAACGGACCGAAGAGAACAGGCCGGCATCCTGCCGGGCGGCTTTGAAATGGCGGTGCATGCTACCGAGCTTCTCGATGCGGTTGCCGACTTCATTCGCAGCAGGCCCGACGTCGCCCTGCGTTTCGTGGAAACGAAGCGCGCCACGGTCCGCCTATCCTGATTTCGTGTCGCGTCGGGCCCGGCTGAACGCGCGGTCCGTCGCCATGAATCGCACCAGCATCGGCGCAATCAGCCTTACGGGATCGGCGACCGTCTGTCCCGTCTCGCGGCCCAGCACTTCGGCGTAGGCGACAAGATCTCGATGAACGGCGGCAGGCAACTCGACCGTAATCTTGACTGGCCGCTCATCCGGAATTGCAGAGAGTTTCAGCTTGCTCATGACGGTTCCTTCGGCACGCCGTAAGGTGCCAGGACAAGGTCGCGATTGACGATGACACGGACCGGGAACCCTGGTCGGACGGTGAGTGTCGGCTGGACGTTGAGTTGATTTCGCACGATCTGCTGACCGATATTGGAGGCCGAATCCTGCGCGCTCTCGCGGATCGCTTTCGCGATATCGCTTTCGTCGTCGCTGGAGCCAAGCGACGCTCCAATACCAAGCAGGGTCGAGAGCGCTGCGGCCCGGAACAACTGGCCCCAGTGATGATCGATCTCGTCCTCAAGTCCGGAGAACCCTTGGGTATCTGCGCCTTGCTGGCGCTCCAGCACGATCGAGGCGCCGTCCGGCATGATGAGCCGGTTCCAGACCAGGAGTACGCGAGACTGACCGAAGGCGACCTGGCTGTCATACTGACCAACCAGTTTTGCACCCTGGGGGATCAGGAGATATACCCCTGACGGGCTGTCGTAGACGTTCTCCGTGACCTGAGCGGTAATCACGCCGGGCAGGTCGGAGCGGATGCCGGTAAGGAGGGCCGCGGGTATGACCGTGCCGGCCTGGACGACGTAGGGCGAAGCCTTCGCCTCGAGCCGATCGGGACTAACGGTGCGACGATCCGGCTTGGCGTTGACGAAGGCGAGTTTGCTGTCCTGCGTATCTTGAGTGGACACTGCATCAGGCACCGTCGGTTCGGCCGGCGGCGTCAATCCGGACTTGGTGTCCGCGATGGAGGTTCCAGCGCCGGTACCCTGCCGCAACGGAGCTGTCCGCGCGCTGGTTTCCGTGAAGAGCTTTGCGACGCGCGCGGCCTCGATCTCGGCGAGGCGGCGCTGTTCTTCCGGATCGACGCGAGGCGTTCTGATGTCAGGCGCAATGGCGGGCCTGCCCTGCTCCTGCGCGCGCAGGATCGGTCGGCCGAGATCGCCAGGCAGCGCGGGCCCGAGCTTTGGAACGCCAGCATAGTCCTTCGGCAGCGTCTGCAGCCCGTCAGCGGTCGAGCGGTTTTCCGTGATGAAGAGTTCGGATGTTGGTTCCATGCCGCGCCGCCTGCTGTCGAGGGCCCAGATCAATGTGCCAAGGATGGCAACACTGGCGACCCCGCCCAGACCGATCAGCACCTTGCGCGAGAGTCGCGTCACCCTGGCAGGCTCGGGGCGCAGACGCAGTTCAGCGCGGATGTCCCGGTTCAAGCCATTCGTTGGGTCGCTCATCTGAACAATCCTGCGCTATGCCGGGGCCGGCTCCCATCGGTGCGCACGATGCGGACGCGCCTCTCGCTCGTCTTGCCGCCGAGTCTTAGTTCGGCAGCGGCAAAGAGGCGGTCGACGACGTAGTGATTCTGCCGGGCGCGGTAGTTGACCAGCTCGGAGCCCCCTGACGGGCCGATGACGAAGAGCGGCGGCATCTCGCCCTGGCCAATGCCAGACGGAAACTCGATGTAGACCTTCGCGCCATCGTCGAAGGCGCGCAGCGGCCTCCAGGGTGCGGCGTCACCCTCGATGCGATAGCGGAAATTGAGTTTCTGGATGTCGACGCCGGCAGCGACTGGCTGTGCTGCGGACGCCTGTGCGTTCTGGCGCCGCAGCGCGATCAACTCATCCTGCGGATACTGCCATGATACCGAGGCCATATAGGTCTTTTCGGTCGATCGCAGCTCAAGATGGTAGGTGCGGCGATCACTGTTGATGACGAGGTTCGTCTGAAGGTCAGATCGAGTCGGCTTGACGAGGATGTGGACCTGTAGCCGCTCCCCTGCCCCGCTCTGCGTGTCGCCGATGATCCAGCGCACCGTGTCGCCCGCGGCGACGGGTCCAGAGCCGACGAGCTGTTCACCCGGCTGCAGCGCGATGTCGGTGACCTGACCGGGCGCTGCATAAATCTGGTAGAGCGCACCTTCGCTCCAGGGATAGAGCTGGATCGCGTTGATAAAGCCGTCGCGGACCGGCTGCATCCGAGCGGTCTCATTCGCCTGACTGATCCGCTGTCTGGGAT
>NZ_RZRP01000569.1:0-4172 GCF_003997795.1 Mesorhizobium sp. M7A.F.Ca.US.005.03.2.1
CTTCTGCTCAGCACCGCCGCATCCTTCGCTGCCGACGCGTGGAAGGAAGCCGAGGTCAATGGCGCCAAGATCTACACCGACGCCAATGGCATGACGCTTTACACCTATGACAAGGACGAGAAGGGCAAGAGCAACTGCTACGACAAATGCGCCACCAACTGGCCGCCGCTGAAAGCCGAAGCCGGCGCCAAGGCGGATGACGAGTGGAGCGTCGTCGACCGCACCGACGGCACCAAGATGTGGGCCTATGACGGCAAGCCGGTCTACACCTTCATAAAGGACAAAAAGCCCGGCGATGTGACCGGCGACGGCGTCGGCGAAGTCTGGCATATCGTCAAGGCCGACTAAGCACGCCAGTCCCGCTGCTGGCGGGACAAGGGCTGGTCGCCGGGCATCTCCATGCCACCCGGCGGCCGGCATCGAACAGCGTTATAATGTCGCCCGTCCTGGTTTGGGCAGCATTTCAACGACTCGGCGGAAAAATGAATCGGGTCGTTTCCGCTGACTCAGGCCCACCATCTGCCTTTCCCAAATTCTGTGATTTTCTCCATACACTCTAAGAGTGTATTGCTGCGGACCGGCCCGCAATTTGGGCGCTTCCCCTTGACCGGATGCAAAAGCGCGGCCATGTGAGCGACAAATAGAACGAGATTTCGTCGCGCGCAGCGGAATTCTTCTGCCGCACCACAGCTGATATGAGACCTCATGGACGTCGTCGTCGTCGAATCGCCGGCCAAGGCGAAGACAATCAACAAATACCTCGGCAAGAACTACAAGGTTCTGGCCTCGTTCGGCCATATCAGGGACTTGCCGGCCAAGGATGGCTCGGTGCGTCCGGATGAGGATTTCGCCATGTCCTGGGCGGTCGACACCGCCTCCGGCAAGCGCCTCGCCGACATCGCCAAGGCGGTCAAGGACGCCGACGGACTGATCCTCGCCACCGATCCGGATCGCGAAGGCGAAGCGATTTCCTGGCATGTGCTGGAAGTTCTGAAGCAGAAGCGCGCGCTGAAGGACAAGCCGGTCAGCCGCGTCGTCTTCAACGCCATCACCAAATCGTCGGTGCTGGAAGCGATGGCCAATCCGCGCCAGATCGATGCGCCGCTGGTCGATGCCTATCTCGCCCGCCGGGTGCTGGATTATCTCGTCGGCTTCACGCTGTCGCCGGTGCTGTGGCGCAAACTGCCGGGCGCCCGTTCGGCCGGACGCGTCCAGTCGGTTGCGCTGCGTCTCGTCTGCGACCGCGAATCCGAGATCGAGCGCTTCATCCGCGAGGAATACTGGCAGATCGCTGCACTGCTGGGCACGCCGCGCAACGAGAATTTCGAAGCGCGGCTGACCGCCTTCGATCGCAAGAAGCTGCAAAAGCTCGACATTTCAAACAAGGCGCAGGCCGACGACATCAAGTCGATGCTCGAAGGCGCGACCTTCAAGGCGGTGTCGGTGGAAGCCAAGCCGACCAAGCGCAATCCCGGCCCGCCCTTCACCACCTCGACGCTGCAGCAGGCCGCCTCGTCGGGTCTCGGCTTCTCGGCCAGCCGCACCATGCAGGTGGCGCAACGCCTCTATGAAGGCATGGAGATCGGCGGTGAGACCACCGGTCTGATCACCTATATGCGAACCGACGGCGTACAGATGGCACCCGAGGCGATCGACGCCGCACGCGATGCCATTGCCAAGGAATTCGGTCCGAAATACCTGCCGGAAAAGCCGCGCCAATATACGGCCAAAGCCAAGAACGCCCAGGAAGCGCACGAAGCGATCCGCCCGACGGATTTCATGCGCACCCCGGCATCGGTCAGGCAATATCTCGATTCCGACCAGATGCGGCTCTATGAGCTGATCTGGAAGCGCGCCATCGCCAGCCAGATGCAGCCGGCCGAAATCGAGCGCACCACCGCAGAGATCGAGGCGGTCAATGGATCGCGCACCGCGGAGCTGCGTGCCGTCGGTTCGGTCGTTCGGTTCGACGGTTTCATCGCCGCATACACCGACCAGAAGGACGACGATGCGGAAGACGAGGAAAATCGTCGGCTGCCCGAGATCCGTGCCGGCGAGCAGCTTGCCCGCCAGGCGATCAACGCCACCCAGCACACCACCGAGCCGCCGCCGCGTTACTCCGAAGCGTCGCTGATCAAGAAGCTGGAAGAGCTCGGCATCGGCCGGCCTTCTACCTATACGGCGATCCTGAAGACGCTCGAGGACCGCGACTATGTCACCATCGACAAGCGCCGGCTGGTGCCGCAGGCCAAGGGCCGGCTGCTGTCGGCTTTCCTCGAAAGCTTCTTCAAGCGCTATGTCGAGTACGACTTCACCGCGTCCCTCGAGGAAAAGCTCGACGAGATTTCGGACGGCAAGCTCGCCTGGAAGGACGTGCTGCGCGATTTCTGGAAGGATTTTTCCGGCGCCGTCGCCGACATCAAGGAACTGCGCGTCACCGACGTGCTGGATGCGCTGAATGAAGAGCTGGCGCCGCTGGTGTTCCCCGCGCGCGAGGACGGTTCGAACCCACGCATCTGTCCGAAATGCGGCACCGGCAATCTGTCGCTGAAGCTCGGCAAGTTCGGCGCCTTCGTCGGCTGCTCCAACTATCCCGAATGCTCCTTCACCCGCCAGCTCGGCGATGCCGCCAACCCCAATGGTGAGAATGGCGGCGGCGAAGACGGCACCAAGGTTATCGGCAAGGATCCCTATACGTCAGAGGAAATCACGCTGCGCAGCGGCCGCTTCGGCCCCTATCTGCAACGCGGCGACGGCAAGGAAGCCAAGCGCTCCAGCCTGCCCAAGGGCTGGACGGCAGAGTCGATCGACCACGAAAAGGCGCTGGCGCTGCTGTCATTGCCGCGCGATGTCGGCCAGCATCCGGAAACGGCCAAGATGATCTCGGCCGGGCTCGGCCGTTACGGTCCGTTCGTGCTGCATGACGGCACCTATGCCAATCTCGAAAGCATCGAGGACGTGTTCTCGATCGGCCTCAACCGCGCCGTGTCGGTGATCGCCGAGAAGCAGCTGAAGGGCAAGGGTGGCCGCAATGGCGGCACGGCCGCTGCGCTCAAGGAGCTCGGCGACCACCCCGATGGCGGCGGCAAGATCGTCGTGCGCGACGGCAAATACGGGCCTTACGTGAATTTCGGCAAGGTCAATGCTACGCTGCCCAAGGGCAAGGATCCCCAGTCGGTGACGATGGAGGATGCGCTGGCGCTGATTGCCGAGAAGGAAGCCAAGGGCGGCGGCGGCAAAAAGCCGTTCCGCAAGGCGGCCGCGGCCAAAGCTCCGGCAACCAAGAAAGTAGCCGCCAAGAAGCCGGCTGCGAAGAAGCCGGCCGCGAAGAAAAAAGGGTAGGACAGCGTGGCGCGCAAGATCACCGGCAGAACCCACGGCGATCCGCGCACCGCCGACACCAGGGCCAAGGTCAAGGACGACTATCGGCCGTCGCGTGACGAAATCCTGCGCTACATTGCCGAAAATCCTGATCGCGCCGGCAAGCGCGACATCGCCAAGGCGTTCGCGCTGCGCGGCGACGACCGCATCTGGCTGAAGGATATTTTGCGCGACCTGCAGGACGAAGGCGTCCTCACCAAGGAGCGCAAGGGGCTGGCCCGCGTCGGTGCCCTGCCCCATGTCACGGTCCTCGATATTTTCGACCGCGATGCCGATGGCGTGCTCTTGGCGCGCCCAACCGAACACACAGCCAATGGGCCGCCGCCGATCGTTTCCATCCGCCTGTCGCGCAGTGGCAGTGGACCGGCGCCCGGCATTGGCGACCGCGTGCTGGCCAAGACCTTTCCGGCCGACGACACGAACGTCGCCCTGGGCGGCCCCGCCTACACCGGGCGGGTGGTGAAGATTTTCGAAAAACGTACCGATGCCGTGCTCGGTATCTTTCGCATCCTGCAGGACGGCACCTTCCGCATCGAACCGGTGGAACGGCGCCAGCCCGAACTGATCGTCGACAAGGAATTCCAGAACGGCGCCAAGAATGGCGACCTGGTCGAGGTCGAGCCGGCGCGAGCCTCCCGTTTCGGCTTGCCGAGAGCCAAGGTGCTCAACGTGCTGGGCTCTCTAACCAGCGAAAAGGCGGTCTCTATGATCGCCATCCATGCGCACGACATTCCGCATATCTTCCCGGCCGACGTCATCGCAGAATCCGAAGCCGTCAAACCGGCGACGCT
>NZ_RZRP01000056.1:0-14859 GCF_003997795.1 Mesorhizobium sp. M7A.F.Ca.US.005.03.2.1
TCAGGCGGCGCGGCGAATTGGCCGAGATCCAGGTGATCGACACCGGCATCGGCATCGCCGGCGACAAGCTGAACACCGTCTTTCGCGAATTCACCCGGCTCGACGAGGGCGCGCGCGAGGCCGAGGGCCTCGGTCTCGGCCTCTCCATCGTCGACCGCATCGCCCGGGTGTTGCGCCTGGAGATCCGCATCTTTTCCAGTCCGGGCAAGGGCACGCGATTCTCCGTTATCCTGCCCGTCGCGGCCGTGCAGGCACGACGCGAGATCGAAGCCAGGGCTCCCGCCCGCGCGACGGCCTCGCTGGCCGGTCTGCACGTGCTGTGCATCGACAACGACGCCCGCATCCTCGAAGGCATGCGGCTCCTGCTCGAAGGCTGGGGTTGCAACGTCGACACCGCGTCCGGTTCAAAGGATCTGGAGACCGCGAAGATACACCGCCCGGACATCGTCCTTGCCGACTACCATCTCGACGGCGAAACCGGCCTCGAACTCGTCGTCAGGCTGCGTGCGATCCATGGCGACACCCTGCCGGCCGTGCTGGTCACCGCCGACCGCTCCAACGAGGTGCGCACGGCCGCCGGCGGGCTCGAGATTGCGGTGATCAACAAACCGCTCAAACCAGCGGTACTGCGCTCGATGATGGCCAGGGTCAGGCCGCTGGCGCCGGCGGCGGAATAGGGGTCTAACCCGCCGGCTGCAGCGGGTCGCTGCCGATCTTGGACAGCAGGATCACCGCCTGGGTGCGGCTGTCGACGCCGAGCTTCTGCAGGATGGCGGAGACATGCGCCTTGATGGTGGCCTCGGAGACGCCGAGTTCATAGGCGATCTGCTTGTTGAGCAGGCCCTCGGCCAGCATGCCGAGCACCCGGGTCTGCTGCGGCGTCAACGCCTGCAGCCGCTTGATCAGGTCGGATATTTCAGGGTCGCGCTCGGTGCCGAGATCGACGCCGACGGGTGCTGCAATATCGCCGGCAAGCACCGATTGCACGGCGCTGCGGATCTCTTCCATGCTGGCCGATTTGGAGATGAAGCCGGAAGCGCCGAGGTCGAGCGCCCGCCTGATGGTCGCCGGATCGTCATGCGCCGACACCACGACCAGCGGCACCGCCGGATGAATGCCACGCAGCGAGATCAGGCCGGACAGGCCGCTGGCGCCCGGCATCGACAGGTCGAGCAGCACCAGGTCGACGTCCTCGTTGGCAACGACCAGCGCCTTGGCGCTCTCGAAATCGCCGGCTTCATGGATGGCGGCGACATTGCCGATGCCGGCGAGCGCTTCGCGCAGCGCACCGCGAAACAGCGGGTGATCGTCGGCGATGACGAAAGAATAGCCTGCCGGCAAATGTCCCTCCCCGAATCCCCGATGATTTTTGGCTTTTCGGGTTCAACTGGACGATTATGAGCGGCTGCGCGCTGTTTTCAAGCGGCAAAGCCAGTGCGCCGCCTCCCGTGGTTGAAACGCTCAGGTCTTCTGCGAATTGGGCTGGGCGCCGTTGTCCTTGTCCATATCCCTGACGATCCCCATGAAGCCGCGCAGGAAGCGCTCCATGTAGCCCATCGTCTTGTTGAAATCCTCTTCGCTCGGCAGTTTCGATTCGAGGCGGGCGGAGAGCGAATTCTCGAGCTTGGTGACGCGCTCGTCCATCGCCTTCATCGAGGTCTGCAAGCGGTCGACCTCGTCCTGGAAAGCGGCGCGTTCGTCGGCCGCCATCTTGCAGACGAGCTGGCCGGAGCGTTCGTCGCAGATCGACATGGCGCCGGTCTGGGTGTCCATGCGGATATAGCCGGTGGCCGACTTTTCCAGCCGGTAGCGGTCGGTTTCTTCCGAATAAGCTGAAGCCGCGACCAGCGAAACGAGCGCGGCGGGGATCAAGATGTGCTGCAGACGCATGTTGTCCTCCATGGCAAAGGCCTCAGATATCGCATGTTTGCGCCGGAAATGGGGAAGACCCTTGGCGTGGCCTTTCCCGAATGGCTGGTTCGGAATCTTTTGAAGCAATTCCCAAGGGAAAGCGCTATGCGCTTTTCCCGGGAAAACCGTTTCACACTTTTCCTGGAACTGCTCTATAGCGCAACCATGTCTCAGATTATCTACAAGATAACCCCGCAGGCGCTTTGGCGCGAGGCCGAAACGCATGGCCGCTTCACCGGCGCGCCGATTGATGTCGCAGACGGCTTCATCCACTTCTCCACGGCGGCGCAGGTCAAGGAAACGGCGGCAAAGCACTTTGCCGGCCAGACCGACCTTCTGCTGGTCGCCATCGACGGCGCCAGCCTGGGTGCTGCGCTGAGATACGAGGTCTCGCGCGGTGGTGCGCTGTTTCCGCATCTTTATGGTCCGCTCGGCCTCAAGGCTGTGCTGTGGGTCCGGCCACTGCCGCTTGGCTCCGATGGTGTGCACCAGTTCCCGGCACTGGAGGGGCAATGAGCGTGCTCGACCGGCTCGGCCAGAAGCTGCTGTTCGCCTTCGATCCGGAAACCGCGCATGGCCTGTCGATCGCGGCCTTGCGATGCGGCGTTCCGGTTGGTGCACCAGCGATCCGCGACCACAGGCTGACGGTCAGCATCTGCGGCCTCGATTTCCCCAATCCGCTCGGCATGGCGGCCGGCTATGACAAGAACGCCGAAGTGCCCGACGCGCTGCTTGGCCTGGGCTTCGGCTTTGCCGAGGTCGGCACGATCACGCCGCTGGCGCAGGCCGGCAATCCGAAGCCGCGCATTTTCCGGCTGACGGCCGACGATGCGGTGATCAACCGATTGGGCTTCAACAATGAAGGCCATGCAGCGGCCGAAAAGCGCCTTGCTGCGCGCAAGGGGCGTGGCGGCATCGTCGGCGTCAACATCGGCGCCAACAAGGACAGCAGCGACCGCATCGGCGACTATGAGCGCGGCGCCGCCCGGTTTGCGCAATACGCCAGCTATCTGACCGTCAACATCTCCTCGCCCAACACGCCGGGCCTACGCAACATGCAGGCGCGTGAGCAGCTTGGCGAGCTCTTGTCGCGGGTCATGGCCGCGCGCGCCGCGGCAACCGCCCAGCCGCCGGTGTTCCTGAAGATCGCGCCGGATCTGGTCGAGGCAGAGCTGGAGGACATCGCCGCCGAAGTCACGGAAAAGCGGGTGGACGGCGTCATCGTCTCCAACACCACCATCTCCCGGCCGCCACTGCGCAGCGGCGACACCGCACGCGAGAGCGGGGGGCTCTCCGGCAAGCCGCTGTTCGAGCGTTCGACCATCGTGCTGGCGAAGATGCGCAAACTGCTCGGGCCGGAGCTTGCCATCGTCGGCGTCGGCGGCGTCGATTCCGCCGATACGGCGCTGGACAAGGTCCGTGCGGGTGCCGATCTGGTGCAGCTCTACACCGGCATGATCTATGCCGGGCCTTCGCTGCCAGGCCGTATTCTTTCCGGAATGGCCCGTTTCGTCGAAAAAGAACGGCTGAAGTCGATTTGCGAGTTGCGCGACAGCCGCCTCGACTTCTGGGCGTCCAGGCAACTCTGAACTGCTCTCAGGAGCGCAGGTCGCGGCTGACGGCCCGCTCGCAGATGGTGCAACGAACTCGGGTCGACGGGTTCCTTCGGAGCTTTCGCCGGGCGTTGGCTGACGGCGCATCAAACAAAAAACCCGCCAGTGCGGCGGGTCATTGGCGCAAATCAGCACCATGGGCAAAAATCTACCATAGCTGAGGTCACCGAGTCAAGAAAAAATTCCTATCGCGAAGCTGCCGCTCAGTGTCCTGGACGGCGCAGGGACACCGTCTAAAACGCCGTCCGCACCCTGAGCCGCAGGATCGTCAGCAGGCTGAAGCCTCGCACCAGCAGGAAGACGTGCAGCGCCGCCCACAGTCCAGTGTTGCCGAAGGCCGGCGCAAGGGTCAGCAGCGCGGCCGCGAAAACCAGGAACGACAGCAGCATCATGTTGCGCATGTCGCGGGACCAGGTCGCGCCGATGAAGACGCCATCCATCTGGAACGCCAGCACACCGCTCAGCGCCGTGAATGCCGCCCATGGCAGGTAGATGTCGGCCACCGAACGGACGTCCTCCGATGTCGTCACGAGAGCGACCAGATTGGCGCCACCAGACAGCATTACCAGCGTCGCGGCTCCCGCCAGCCCGAAACCCCAGAACAGCGTCAGCCGCACGGCCTGGCGGAACGGTGCGGCGGCACGTGCGCCGACGGCACGGCCCGCCAGCTGTTCGGCGGCGGTGGCAAAGCCATCGAGGAAATAGCCGGCGACGAGGAAGAAATTCATCAGCACGGCGTTGGCGGCCAGCGTCACCGTGCCGAACTGCGCGCCCTGGCGGGTGAACAATGCAAAGGCGGCGAGCAGCGAGAACGAACGGATCATGATGTCGCGGTTGAGCGACAGCATGCGCAGGAAGGCGGTCATGTCGAGCAGGCGATGGCGCGGCAAGGGCGGGGCCGCGCGAAACCGGCGGATCACGATGGCCAGGCCGAGCAGCATGGCCAGGAACTCACCGGTGACGGTCGCCCAGGCAACGCCGGCGACGCCCCAGCCAAGTTTCAGCCCAAGCAGGAAGCACAGCGCGATGTTGATGCCGTTCAGCACCAATTGCAGCACCAGTCCAAGCCCGCCCTCGCCGCGCCCCAGCACGTAGCCGAGGATGGCGTAGTTGATCAGCGAAAAGGGGGCTGCAAGCAGCCTGATCCTGATGTAGACGCCCATCGCCTCGCTGACGCGCGGTTCGGCGCCCATGAACTTTTGCCCGGCGATGGCGACCAGCGGCGCAAGGGCAGCGAGCACGATGCCGGCGATAACCGCGATCAGCACGGCGCGCCAGAACACCGCCTGTTCCTCCAGGGCATCGCCACGCCCAAATGCCTGTGCGACAAGGCCGGTGGTGCCCGAGCGCAGGAAATTGAAAGAGGTGAAGACGACGTCGAAGATCAATGCGCCGGCCGCCAGGCCGCCAAGCAAGGCGGCATCGCCGAACTGGCCGACGACAGCCGTGTCGACCAGGCCGAGCATCGGCGTCGTCAGATAGGCTAGCGTCATCGGCACCGCGATGGCGAGCACGGAGCGGTTGGTGACGACAAATGATCCGGAGTGAATCGGCGATCCCGAGAGGATCGGGGATCCGGCGTCGGCTGGGGTTGCACCTTTGTCCAAGGATTGCTGCCTTGCTGATTGCGGCTTGATGGAACCGTCGATGTGCCCCATTTTCCGGCCACCGCGCAATCACCTATCCCTTGACGGCCAACCGAAATCCCGGTCTGGCGTGAGCCAGCCGGATACGAGTTCATGCCTCTGCAGATCGTCCATCATCCCGACTACGACGCCGGCTTCGCCGTCAACCATCGCTTTCCGATGAGCAAATATCCCTTGCTGATGGAGGCGCTGCGGACACGCGGCCTCGCCGGCCCCGAGGCGCTCAGCACCGCCGAACCGGCGCCGGCTTCATGGCTGGAGCTTGCCCATGCGGCGGACTATGTCGACCAGGTCATCAACTGCCGCGTGCCCGAAAAGATCGAACGCGAGATCGGTTTTCCGATCGGACCCCGCGTCTCGCTGCGCGCGCAGCTTGCCACCGGCGGCACGGTGCTGGCGGCGCGGCTGGCCTTGCGCCACGGTATCGCCTGCAACACCGCCGGCGGCAGCCACCATGCGCGGCGCGCGCAAGGCGCGGGCTTCTGCACCTTCAACGATGTCGCCGTCGCCGCATTGGTGCTGCTCGCCGAAGGCGCGGCACGAAACATCCTGGTCGTCGATCTCGACGTGCACCAGGGCGACGGCACGGCGGATATTCTCGCCGATGACCCGCGCGTGTTCACCTTTTCCATGCATGGCGACCGCAACTACCCAGTGCGCAAGATCGCCTCCGGCCTCGATGTCGCGCTGCCCGACGGCACGGGTGACGCTGCCTATCTCGAGAGGCTCGCCGCCATCCTGCCGGAGCTGTCCGCACAGGCGCATTGGGACATCGTGTTCTACAATGCCGGCGTCGACGTCCATGCAGATGACCGGCTTGGCAGGCTGTCGCTGTCGGATGACGGCCTGCGCGCCCGTGACGACATGGTCATCAGCCATTTTCGCGCGCAGGGCGTTCCGGTCTGCGGCGTCATCGGCGGTGGCTATTCCACCCATGTTCCCGCCCCTGCCCCGCCCCACGCCCTCCTGTTCGAGGGCGCCGCGGGTCACGCCCGATAGTACGATCTTGTCCAAAAACCGGTGCCAGGGTTCGCTGACGCGGACCTGCGGTTCGGGATCATGCTCTACTTCCGGTAGTTGGCGAGCCTCAACAGGATGAACGCCGGCACGACGATAGCCGCGCCCAGCAGGATATAACCGAGGAAACGGTCGATGGCATGAAAGCCGAGATTCCACAGGTCCATGAAGAACTTCCGGATGCCGTAGAGCACATCCATCGGCGACCAGCCGAAGGCATTCATGACCAGGCCGACGAGGAAAGACACCACCAGCAGTTTCAGGATCACCTTGAGCGGCGAGTCGCCAAGAAAGCGCGTCAGTGCGGACAAGGCTCGTCTCCCGATTGAGGCACCCAGGTTCGAGGGCGTCGGCCAGACATACGCACTTGGCTTGTCCGCTTCAAGCCGGGAGTTTTGCGGGATGCCAACGGCCTGCACCGCGCGATTGCATGGCAGGCTTGTGCTGCCAAACGGACTAAACCCGCGCCAGACTGTTAAATTTGCGTAAACAACATCGCTTTACTTTATTGAAAACAAAGCGAAAAACCTTCATTTTTCGATTTCCCGCAATGTGCGTGCAATTTTCGCCTGCGAGACGGTCGGCGTCTTTCAGGCGATTGGCCGCGCGGGCGATCTGACCCCCTACCACAACTGGCGAAAGCCAGTCCCAGGACCGCGCAACCATCCCTGAAAGACACCAAATCGGAGCCCGACCGCCTCAACGGTCGAGTTCTTCGGGAAACCTGCGCATCGATTGCCGGATGCGCGCGCGTGTTGGAGTAATGCAGTGTTCTCTCAAGCAAAGATCATCCTGACGGCAAGTGCCCTTGCCATGTGCCTCCTGGGGCCGGCGATGGCCGCCGACCTTTCGCCCGCCTACAATGATCCCCCCGCGTTCCAGTGGAGCGGCGCCTATGTCGGCGTGCATGGCGGCACGGCGTTCACCGGGATGCCGAACCCGTTTGCCGGCAGGAATGGTCTCAGCGGCGGCTTTCAGGCCGGCTACAACCAGCAGATGGGTCCAGCGGTTCTCGGTGCCGAGATCGAGGGCTCCTATCTGGGTGGCGCCGAGCACGACGTCCGGGGCGGCAAGATCAAGGAAAAATGGCGCGGTGCCGCCAAGGCCAAGGCCGGCTTGAGCTTCGACCAGACGCTGCTGTTTGGAACCGGCGGCGTCGCCATGACCAAATTCGACAAGGGCGACAAGGTGAACGATATCGACGGATGGAAACTCGGCTATCTGGTCGGCGGCGGCATCGAGCAGGGTTTTGCCGGCGGCCTCTCGGCCAAGGTCGAATATGACTATGTGCGCACCCCAGGCGTCGAAACGACGTCCGCCCTGGGCAAATCCAAGGCGACGATCGGCAGCCATGAACTGAAGGCCGGCATCAACTACCGGTTCTAAGCAGGCCATGGGTTCCGCCGAACCTGTTCTGTATTTTGCTTGAACGACCTTGCGCGGCGCCCGGATGCAACGGGACCGCGCAATTGCTTTGCCTCCATCCGCACCGTCATCGACGCGTGTCGGCAGACCGCATTTGTGTGCCAGGTCCTGCGTAATGCCGATGCAATCTTCACGTCCTAAAGCGCGTCGCATCGAAACGGATCATGCGGCCCGCTTCAGGTTTTGTTTTGTGCATGTCGTTGTCCCAAACCGGGACCGCTTTTGGGCGACATGCATTCGGTGCCGCGGATGACCTTGATGACGGGAATCGGATATGTCCAAACGCAGCGCAAACCATCTGGTGTGGATCTCCAAGGCGTTCTTCATCGCGATCGTGCTGGTGCTGACGGGATGCGCCTCCGACATCATGAAGAACTACATCGGGCAACCGGTCGAATCGGTCATTCTGGACTACGGGCCGCCGACCGCCGTCGTTGATCTCGGCCGGGGCGAGCGGGCCTATCAGTGGCGGAAAATATCCACCAATGCGGTTTCCGGAAGCTCCAGCGGCGAAGTTCGCCACACAAAACACGGAACCGTCTACGAAGAAACCGAAACGCCTGGCTATATCGAGCGCCAGGAATGCTTCTATACGTTCTATGCCCGCGCCTCGGGCGGCAGATGGTTCATCACCAATTTTCGTCAACCGAAGCTGGAATGCGAATGAATTGCCATAGCGTGCCGGCTGCCTGTGACGGAGAGTGCGCATGCGCATCCTGCTGATCGAGGACGAGCCGGAAATGGCCTCGGTGCTGAAGACCGCGCTCGAGCGCCAGGACATCATCGTCGACCATGCCGCGACACTGGCGGATGCCGAAGCCGTGGCGCGGCTCGGCCACCATGACGCGGTGGTGCTGGACCGCCGGCTGCCGGATGGCGATGGCCTCAGCCTGATCCCGCGCCTGCGGGCCTTGCATCTGGACGTGCCGGTGATCGCGTTGACGGCGCTCAGCGGGCTCGACGATCGCGTGGCGGGGCTCGACGCCGGCGCCGACGACTACATGGTCAAACCGTTCGCCACGGTGGAACTGGTCGCCAGGCTCAATGCCTTGCACCGGCGTTCGTTCACCACGCGTGCCAATCAGGTGATGGTCGGCCGCCTCACCTATGATTTCCGCCATCGCGAGGCGCTTGTCGAGGACCAGGCGCTGGAACTGCCGCGGCGCGAACGGCTGGTGCTCGAAACGCTCATCCGCAGGCCGGGGCGGACGATCATGCGCGGGGCGCTGGAAGAAGCCGTCTATGCTCTCGACGACGAGATCGGCTCCAACGCATTGGATGCGCACATTTCGCGGCTGCGTCGCAAGCTCGACGACGTCGCTGCCGGCATCGAGATCAGGGCGATCCGCAACCTCGGTTATCTCTTGCGGGCCGCCTCGTGAAGAAGCCGCGCACGCGATCGCTGCAATGGGTGCTGGTGCGCCGGATGATCCTGTTGCAGGCGGCGACGCTTCTTGTCTTCATCGTGCTGTGCGCGGCCGCGCTGTGGATCGCCGATCCACGGCTTCTTGTCGACAACGAGGCTGCCGTCGCCACCCTCAAGGATGCCGTCGATCGTGACGGCAACGGCAGATTGATCGTCCATGAGACCGATGGGTTGCGTTCGTTTCGTGAGGGTTTCCCAAATGTCTGGTACATCATCCGCGACAACAACGGCCAGAGCATCCGCTTCGGCAACATACCCGACGTCTACACCAGGAATTTTGGCGATCTGCTGGGCCAGGTCGATCACGCCACCGTCGGTTTTTCCGAAGATGATTTGAGGCCGGAGGCCTATCTCGAAAGGGTTTCGACCAAGGCTGGCACGGTTCAGATCATTGCCGCGACGCGATCGTCACGGGAAGAGACCGACGGCCTCGAAGTCACCATTTCGGCCACCATCGACGTCGCCAAGAACCCGGACGGCAGCAGGAACTGGGAGAAGGCGCTTCCCGCTCTCGCGGCCATCATCGTCATCCTGCTGCTGCCGATCGTCCTCGTCATGGGAGCCACGACCCTGGTGACGACGCCAGCCGTCGTGCGCCGGTCGTTTGCCGGCCTCGTCGACACCGTCCAGCAGGCCGCGCGCATCGACATCGGCACCCGTGCGATGCAGCTGCCGGTCAAGAATGTGCCGCAGGAGATCGCCCCGCTGGTGCATGCCTTCAACCAGACGCTGGCGCGCCTCGCCCAGGGCTATGACCGGCACAACCGCTTCCTCACCGACGCCGCGCACGAACTGCGCACGCCGATCGCCATCCTGCGCACGCGCGCCGAATTGCTGAAGCAGGAACCGCAAAGCGCGCGCCTGCTGCATGACATCGAGCGCCTGTCGCATCTTGCGCAACAGCTGCTCGACCACCAGCTGCTCGACCGCCCGGCGGACCAGCGCCAGATCATAGACCTCTGCGATCTTGTCGGCCGGGTCGCCGCCGACTTCGCCCCGCTCGCCATCGAAGCAGGCTACGATCTTGCCTTCGAGCCGCCAGCCAACAAGGTCCATGTCGAGATCAACGTGCTGCAGATCGAGCGGGCGCTGGCAAATCTCGTGCGCAATGCCATCGATCATGGCGGCGGTTCCGGCACGATCACCATAGCGATCGATGAAACCGGCGGCGTCGAAATCCGCGACGAAGGCCCAGGCATTCCAGCCGATGAGCACGAGAACGTTTTCGAGCCCTTCTACCGACTGCGGCCGCAATCGCGCGGCGCGGGCCTGGGATTGAACCTTGCCCGGCAGATCGCACTGCTGCACGACGGCTCCATCCGGATATTGGCCGGCTCCTGGCAAGGCGCCCGCATCCGCATGGAGTTGCCGGTTCGGGCGGTGGCCGCGTGCGGCAGAAATGATGGCCGGCCCACGGTTGCGGCCGATCCCGCTGGCTTATCTGTTTTCTAACCAATTGCCGCTATTCCCAATCGGATAGCGGGAGCAAGGCTTTGGTGGAGACGGAGAGAAACACCGCGCGACGCGGCGTCATGCTGTCGGTGGTCATCCCATGCTACAACGAGCTGGATGGCGTGGCCGAACTGCATCGGCGGGTAACAGCCGCGTGCCTTGGGCAAGGCCCTTCCTACGAGATCGTCCTTGTCGTCGATGGCGCGACCGACGGTACGCGCGAGGCCATTCTGCAGCTGGCTGAAAAGGACGACCATATCGTCGCCATCGACCTTGCCCGCAATTACGGCCACCAGATCGCGTTGAGCGCCGGGCTCGAATTCTGTCGCGGCCAGCGCATTCTCATTCTCGATGCCGACCTGCAGGATCCGCCTGAACTGCTCGGCGCGATGATGACGAAGATGAACGAAGGCTTCGATGTGGTCTACGGCCAGAGGCTGACGCGCGATGGCGAAAGCTGGTTCAAGCTCGCCTCCGCATCCATGTTCTATCGCTTGCTGCGCCGGATGGTCGACGTCGACATAGCCCCGAATACCGGTGATTTCCGACTGATGAACCGTCGCGCGCTCGACCATCTGAACGCGATGCCAGAACGTTACAGGTTCATTCGCGGCATGGTGAGCTGGATCGGGCTGAGACAGGTGGCTTTCCCCTATGAGCGGCACCGCCGCTTTGCCGGCACCACCCACTATCCGCTGAAGAAAATGCTTCTTCTGGCGGTCGACGCCATGACCAGCTTCTCCATCGTGCCCTTGCGGTTCGCCTCGCTGCTCGGAATGATGTTCGGGCTTCTGGGGCTGGTCGTGCTCGGCTACACGCTGCTCGAATGGTCGGTCGGAAACGTGTTGCCCGGCTGGACCAGCCTCGCCGCGATCGTGCTGATCCTCGGCAGCGTCCAGCTTATGGTGCTTGGAATCTTCGGCGAGTATCTCGGGCGCATGTACATGGAGACAAAGCGGCGGCCGCTCTACTTCGTCAACGAGATCGTTTCGCGCAGCCAGGCGGTGGAGGACGGCGAATTGCCGGTCCATCGCCTGCAGGAGATGGCAAAGAGGGCCGCACGTGCTTGAGGCGGAATTCGACCAGTTTGCGCGGGAATATCAGGAGCAGCATGCCGCAAGCATAAGGCTGAGCGGCGAAAACCCGGATTTCTTCGCCAGGTACAAGATCGACGACGTCGCCGCGACGCTGCGGCGGGCCGGTGTCAAACCGCGACGAATACTGGATTTCGGCGCCGGCGTCGGCAATTCGCTCGGCCATATGCGCAACGCGTTTCCCGACGCGGAGATCACCTTGCTCGATCCTTCGCGGGAATCGCTCGACATCGCCAGCAAGCGCTTTCCCGGCCAGGCCGCCTTCACGCATTTCGACGGCAAGACAATTCCCTTTGCCGACGGCAGCTTCGACCTGGCCTTCGCGGCCTGCGTCTTCCACCATATCCCCGAGAACCTGCAGATCGGACTGTTCGCCGAGATCGGCAGGGTGCTGGCCTATGGCGGCAGCTTCTTCGTCTTCGAACACAATCCTTGGAACCCGCTGACCACGCACGCGGTGAGGAACTGTGCCTTCGACGAAAACGCGGTTTTGATAAATTCGCGCGAGATGCGCGGGCGCATGGCCGAGGCGGGCCTTGCCAATACGAGGATCGTCTACCGGATTTTCTTTCCTCGGATGCTTGCGAGACTGAGGCCGTTCGAGCGCTTCCTCACCAAGGTACCTGTCGGAGCCCAATATTTTGCGCATGTGGTCAAGCCTGCCGTTTGACTTCCCGAGGATGCTGCGATTTGGCGCCGTCGGTCTGTTGAACACGGCGCTGGGATACGCGGTCATTCTGGCCGGGCTTGCGCTGGGTCTGGGCGACATCCTTGCCAACGCCACGGGCTATGCCGCCGGCCTTGTCCTCGGCTTCTTCCTCAACCGCCAATGGACCTTCAGCAGAGCCGATGGCTTCCAGCCCGGGACCGCGCTGCGCTATGGGGGTGTCTTTCTGGTCGCCTACAGCATCAATCTGGCCGTCGTAATCGCCGCCCGTTCAGCAGGCATCGTCGAAAACCCGCTGGTCCACCTCGCGGGAATCTGCGTCTATTCGGTTGTTTTCTATCTTGGCTCGGCTCGCTTCGTGTTTGTGGGGCGTGGGGACGACAGCACCGACCGCACAGTTCGGGTGGCCGACAAGCCTCGGCGGCAGCCCGCCAATCCAACACCTTGAACACCCAACTGTCACCGGAACCGATTAGAGGCGGCGCAGCATGAACGACGCTCAGGCCAGTGCGGCGGCCGCGACATACAACGAGCGGAGCAGGCTGATCTTCTGCCTGCTCGCGGCCTTGGCGATGGCGGGTGCGTTGGGTGCCCAGGCAGGCGCCACCCTGCAGGATCCCGACAGCTGGTGGCAAGTGAAGGTCGGTCTGGATTTCCTGACTAACCGGACATTTCCGACCGTCGATCCCTATTCCTACACGTTTGCCGGCCAGCCCTGGATTGCCAAGGAATGGCTGGGGCAGGTCCTGCTGGCTCTTGCCTACCGGGCGGGCGGCTGGAACGGGGTCGTCACCGCGATCATCGCCTCGATCTCCCTGACGGTTTTCCTGATGGGGTGGTTTCTCAGCGCATGGCTGAAGCCGATCCTGGCGATTACACTGGCGTTCGCGGCGGTGTTCCTGATCAACCCGATCTTCACGGCGCGTCCGCATGTCTTCACCTTCCCGATCATCGTCATCTGGACAGCGGTCCTCTTCGGTGCGGCAAGGGAAGAACGGGCGCCGCCCTGGTGGCTGCTTGTGCTGGTCGTATTATGGGCGAACCTGCACGCCACCTTCACCTTGAGCTTCGTCATCGCGGCTTTCGCCGGTCTCGATCTGCTGGCGCGCACGGGCCTGTCGAAACCGTCCCTGCTGGCGAAGTGGATCGCGTTCGGCCTGCTTTGCCCGCTGGTGAGCCTGATCCACCCCTATGGCGTCCAGGCCATCCTCGCGACGCTCGCCGTGGCCTACGGCAATGAGGCGGTGTCGCTGATCATGGAATGGAAACCGTTCAATCCGCCGGACAGCCCTGTCCAGGAAGTGGCGATGCTGCTCGGACTTTTCGGGCTTCTGGTGTCCCGGTTGCGAATTGGCTGGGCCAAGGCGTTGTTCGTCGTCTTCACCCTGCATGTCTATCTCGCCCATGTGCGTTTCATGTATCTGTTCTTCCTGTTGGTCCCCTTGGTGATCGCGGTCGAAGTCGCACAGCAATATCCCTCGCTTTCAGCCACCGCATGGCTGGCCGAAAAGCGCGACGGGCTGGAGAGATTCTTAGCCAGACGGTTCTACGCCATCTGCGGCACGGCAGCCGTTCTGCTGATCGGCGCGGTCGCCGTGCTCGGCAGCGCCTATCAGGTCACGCCGAGCCCGAAGACGTCGGCCAGCGGGGCGCTGGCATTCGCCGAAAGCCATCATCTGTCCGGTAATGTGCTGAATTCCTACAATTTCGGCGGCACGCTGATTTTCCACGGGTTCAAGACCTATATCGACGGACGGACGGACCAGCTGTTCCTGGGCGGCTTCACAAAGAGCGACAACGACACCGGACGCGGAGACGGCAAGCCGCTCCTCGAAGCCCGCCTGAAGAAATACGCAATAGATTGGGCGCTGCTGTCGGCCGACGACAGCCGGATTCCCTTCTTCGACCAGTTGGGCTGGAAACGGGCCTACTCGGACGATTACGCGGTAATCTATCTGCCCGGCGCCTGATCCTGTGCGTTCCTGGCGGATTTCGCGACAGCCAATATATGCCTTGACACCCATGTTGCAGCGCAGCAAAATTGCTGCCTGAGGGTAAGCCTGTGAGATCGACGAGCCGGGATTTTCAGCACGACCGAAGGCATCGCCGCATGAGCGTGTCGGGTGCGGCCGCACGGATCATGGTGGTCGCGCGCGAGCCGGCCGGATGAACTACCGGCGCGACATCGACGGCCTGCGGGCCGTTGCGGTGCTGCCCGTCGTGCTCTTCCATTTCGGCGTGTCCGCCATTCCTGGCGGCTTCACCGGTGTCGACATCTTCTTCGTCATATCGGGCTATCTGATCAGCGGCAGCCTGCTCGATGATCTTGAGCGGGGCCAGTTCTCGATCGGCCGCTTCTACTGGCGCCGCGCCCGGCGCATCCTGCCGGCGCTGACCTTCGTCATCCTGCTCGCGAGCATTGCCGCCTGGTTCATCCTTCTGCCTTCGGATCTCCACGAATTCAGCCTTAGCGTGATCGCCGCCTCGACCTTCTGGTCGAATATCTATTTCTGGAGAACGATGAACTATTTCTCCATCGACGCAGAACTGCGGCCGCTCCTGCACACATGGTCGCTTTCGGTGGAAGAGCAGTATTATATCTTCGCGC
>NZ_RZRP01000570.1:0-4145 GCF_003997795.1 Mesorhizobium sp. M7A.F.Ca.US.005.03.2.1
GACCTGTCCTCGGGCTCGATCGTCGGCGCGACCGCCATGATCGCCATGAGCTTCGCCCAGGTGGCGACGGTCAACGGCAACCCCAATCCCAAGGCGATGTTCCTGGCGCAAGGCTGGACCGACCTGCCTGTCATCGTGCCGCTGCTGGTGGCGATCGCCTGCGGCCTCTTCGCCGGCCTGGTCAATGGCGCGCTGATCGCCTACACGCGCATTCCGCCGTTCATCGCCACGCTCGGCATGATGGTGACCGCGCGCGGCATCGCCAAATGGTGGTCCAAGGGCCAGCCGATCTCGTTTCCCACCGAGAGTTTCGCCAGCATCGGCAAAGGCCTGATGCCGGTCGTCATCTTCCTGTCGCTGGCCATCCTGTTCCAGCTGATCATGACCTATACGAGGTACGGCAAGCACTGTTACGCGATCGGCTCCAATGAGGACGCCGCGCGCATGTCCGGCATCAAGATCGCCAATCACAAGATCCTGGTCTACGTCATCGCCGGCATTCTCGCCGCGCTCGCCGCCGTGGTGCTGAGCTCCAAGAACCTGACCGCGCAGTCCGGCATGGGCGTGATGTACGAACTCGACGCCATCGCCATGGCGGTCATCGGCGGGGTCTCGCTGTCGGGCGGCCGCGGCTCGATCATCGGCACGGTGATCGGCTCGCTGATCTTCGGCGTCATCATCTCCGGCTTCACCTTCCTGCGCCTCGACGCCTACTACCAGGAGATGGTCAAGGGCGTGATCATCGTCGGTGCGGTGGTTCTCGACCAGTGGCGCCAACGCCTGCGGGCAATGAGGGCATGACCATGTCAGACATCGTCCTGAAGACCGAAAACCTGACCAAGCGCTATGGCGGCGTGCATGCGCTGGAAGGCGCGAACTTCGAGCTGCGCAAGGGCGAGCATGTCGCCATCATGGGCGACAACGGCGCCGGCAAATCGACCTTCGTGCGCCAGATCACCGGCGTCGAGCAGCGCACCAGCGGCCAGATCTGGTTCGACGGCAAGGAAGTGAATTTTGCCGGGCCGATCGAGGCCCGCACGGCGGGCATCGAGACCGTGTTCCAGAATCTGGCGCTGGCCGACGATCTCGACGTGCCGTCGAACCTGTTCCTCGGCCGCGAGAAGGTTTTGTTCAACCTCGGCCCGTTCTCGATCCTCGACCGCAAATACATGCGCAAGGCAACCGAGGCGGCGCTGGTCCGCACGGCGGTGAAGATCCCCAATCTGTCCAACACCATCCGCCACATGTCGGGCGGCCAGCGCCAGTGCGTGGCGATCGCCCGGACGGCGACCTTCGCCTCCAAGCTGATCATCATGGACGAGCCCACCGCCGCCCTTGGCGTGCAGGAGACCGCGCAGGTCGAAAACATCGTGCGTACGCTCAAGGACAATGGCGAGCCGCTGATCCTGATCAGCCACAATATGCGCCAGGTGTTCGATCTCTGCGACCGCATCGTCGTGTTCCGGCGCGGCCGCATCGTCGCCAATCTGCGCAAGGAGAACACCGACGGAAACGACATCGTCTCCTACATCACCGGCGCCAAGACCGGGGAGGCGGAACTCGCGGCCTAAAACAGGATGGTCATCCTGTTTTCTGGCGCGCTCGAAACATAGCCTTGCCACCTTTCCCCAAAAGCAAGGTGCGGACAACTCTCTCCAACCCATCCCCCCAGAGGAAATACCCATGACCGTTCGCTTCGCTCTCCTCGGTGCCGGCCGCATCGGCAAGGTCCACGCCCGTGCCGTCGGCTCCAATCCGCAGGCCAAACTGGTTGCGGTTGCCGATGCGTTCGAGAAGGCGGCCACCGAACTGGCCAGCGCCTATGGCGCCGAGGTGCGCAGCATCGAGGACATCGAGAAAGCCGGAGATATCGACGCCGTCATCATCTGCACGCCGACCGACACCCATGCCGATCTGATCGAGCGCTTCGCCAAGGCCGGCAAGGCGATCTTCTGCGAGAAGCCGATCGACCTCGACGTCAAGCGCGTCGAGAAATGCCTGGCCGTGGTCGAGAAGACCAAGGCGACGCTGATGGTCGGCTTCAACAGGCGCTTCGATCCACACTTCGCCGCCGTGCGCAAGGCGATCGACGACGGCGCCATCGGCACCGTCGAGATGGTCACCATCACCTCGCGCGATCCCGGCGCGCCGCCGATCGACTACATCAAGCGTTCGGGCGGCATTTTTCGCGACATGACCATCCATGATTTCGACATGGCGCGCTTCCTGCTCGGCGAAGAGGTCGTGGCGGTCAGCGCCCATGCCTCGGTGCTGGTCGACAAGAAGATCGGTGATGCCGGCGATTTCGATAGCGTCAGTGTCATCCTCGAAACCGCTTCCGGCAAGCAGGCCGTCATCTCCAACTCGCGCCGCGCCACCTATGGCTACGACCAGCGCATCGAGGTGCATGGCTCGAAAGGCATGGTCGCGGCCGAGAACCAGCGCCCGGTGTCGATCGAGCTGGCCAACGAGAAGGGCTATACCCGCCCGCCGCTGCACGACTTCTTCATGACCCGCTATCTCGACGCCTATGCCAATGAGATCGCTGCTTTCATCGCCGCAGCGACATTAGGCAAGAAGGCCGCGCCGAGCGGCGCGGACGGACTGGTGGCGCTGAAACTGGCCGACGCAGCGCTGAAATCAGCAACGACCGGCAAGACCGTCCGTCTCGACAAGTAAGAGAACCCTTAGGAAAAACCACAGGAGCAGAGCGATGAGCGCATCAGCCGATCGCAATTCACAGACACGCGCCATCGTCACCGGCGGCGCGCAAGGCATTGGCTTTGCCGTCGCCGAGGCCTTGGCCGATGAAGGCTGCCGGGCACTGGCGCTCATCGGCCGCTCGCAGGAGAAGGGCGACAAGGCTGTCGCCCATTTCAAGAAAGCCGGCGTCGATGCGATTTTCATCAGCGCCGATGTGTCAAAAGTGGCGGACTGCAAGCGCGCGGTCGCCACCGCGATCTCGCATTTCGGCACCGTCAACGCGCTGGTCAACGCCGCCGCCACTTCGGCGCGCGGTTCGCTGGTCGAAACCTCCGAAGAGTTGTTCGATACGATTTTCGATACCAATGTGCGCGGCCCGTTCTTCCTGATGCAGGGCGTGGTGGCGCATCTCCTTGAGAAGAAGGCACCCGGCTCGATCGTCAACGTGCTGTCGATGTCGGCGCATACCGGCCAGTCGTTCCTGACGCCCTATTCGACCAGCAAGGGCGCGCTGATGACGCTGACCAAGAACGTCGCCAATGCTTATCGCTACAACCGCATCCGCTGCAATGCGGTGCTGCCCGGCTGGATGGATACGGAAGGCGAGGACATCGTGCAGAAGAAGTGGCACGACGCGCCGGACGACTGGCTGGCGAAAGCCGAAGCGACGCAGCCGATGGGCCAGTTGGTCAAGCCGGACCAGCTTGCCCGTCTGATCAGCTACATGGTCAGCCCGCAGTCCGGTGTCATGACCGGGTCGCTGGTCGACTACGATCAAAGCATTGCGGGGGCGTCACCGGAGTAACGCCGGCGAGTCTCAAACGCCCATCACTTCGTCATCCACGGGCGGAGCAAGGAGCGTAGCGACGCAGCGCAGACCCGAGGATCCATGCCGCGACTTCTGAGCGTTGCTGCGGTGCGGAATTCTGCTCCGCTGCACCATTCGGCCAAAGTCACGGAATGGATCCCAGGGTCTCCGCGACGGAGCTTCGCTCCTGCTCCGCCCAGGGAGGACGAAGTTTGGGTGCTTCGGCCATCCCGAATTGTCTCCGCATCAGGGCACGTGACAAGTGCCTCCGCATCGACTATATGAGCCTCATGATCAACCTGACCGCCACATATTGGTACTTTAGGAGCTCGCTGGCGGCGGGAGGATTGCGCTCGATCTGAAGATTGCAGCAACAAGATCCGAACAGCCGCCATACCTGGCGGCTTTTTTGTTTTCAGCCGGCAGGTTTCCTCTAAATCAAAGAGGAGCATGATGTCGTCCGAAAACCGCTTCACACTTTTCGGCATCATGCTCTCGACAGGAGCAGAAAGCCGTGTTGACCACCACAGACGACCTCCGGGTCAAGGAAATCCGAGAACTGAGCACACCGGACGAGGTGATGCGGGAGATACCGCGCACTTTGACGGCGACGCGCACCGTCAGCGCATCGCGC
>NZ_RZRP01000571.1:0-4137 GCF_003997795.1 Mesorhizobium sp. M7A.F.Ca.US.005.03.2.1
TGGAGTTGCGGTGCGCTGCCGGAGATCATCGATCAAGGCGTCACCGGTTTTATCGCTGACACAATGGATAGCGCGGTCGCTGCGGTGCCGGACTTGCTGCAACTCGACAGGCGAAAGGTGAGGACCGTTTTCGAAAAGCGGTTCTCCGCCCGAAGAATGGCCGGCGACTATCTGGCCGCCTATGCGGGCCTGATCGGCGTCCCGAGCACGGCGAAGGCGTCTTGAGCAGCGACGTGCTCGAGCCACGGCAACGAAACAACAGGGATCTTTGACGAATGGCCCAACTCGATGAGCGCCAGCTCGATCCTGCGGTTGCGCTTGCATCGCTCGACGCCACCGCCCCTCGCGAGCCGCATCGGTTGTTTGCGCTCAAGCAGGGCGATTGCTTCGCCGTTGCCGACGCCTATGGCGACATACGTGGCGCCGGCGACGGTTTCTTTCGCGACGACACGCGGGTCCTTTCCGAGTTCCGGCTGACCGTCGGCGGCAGGCAGACATCTCTGCTCGGCGCCTCGCTCAGCCAGGACAATGTGCTGTTCACCACCAATTTGACCAATCTGCCGATACAGAGCGCCGGTGGACGCGACATCCCGCAGGGAGCCATTCACATCGAACGCGTCAGACTGCTTTGGCAGGACAGGCTGTTTGAACGCATCACCCTTTCCAATTACAGCCGGGAACACTCGACGATCAGCGTTTCCCTGCACTACTCCGCCGATTTCCGCGACATGTTCGAAGTGCGTGGCTCGACACGGCTGAAGCGCGGGCTGGCCCATGCCGCCGAAACAAACGCGACGTCGGTCCTGCTGCGCTATGATGGGCTCGATGGCCTGGCCCGCCTCTCGGCGATATCGTTCTCGCAGGCGCCGGACCAACTGAGTGCCAACCGTGCCGATTTCCTGATCGCCGTGACCAAGCGCAGCAGGAAGGTGCTTTATGTCGAGGTCGGTCCCGAGGTGGCCGACAAGCCCGACCGCGACCGGTTCCGCGCCGCTGCCGCCCGCGCCCGCTTTGGCATGCGGGCCAAACGTCGCCATGGCGCGACGGTGCGCAGCTCGGGCCGTGTCTTCAACGACTGGGTCGAGCGCGCTCGCGCCGATGTCGCGTTGCTGACCACCGAGCTGGCGACCGGCCCCTATCCCTATGCCGGCATCCCCTGGTTCTCGACGGCGTTCGGCCGCGATGGCGTCATTTCGGCGCTGCAGATGCTGTGGCTCAATCCGGGCCTGGCGCGGGGCGTGCTGGCCTTTCTGGCCCAGCATCAGGCGACCGAGACATCGCCGTTCAGCGATTCCCAGCCGGGCAAGATCATGCACGAGACCCGCAAGGGCGAAATGGTGGCGCTGCGGGAGCTTCCCTTCGGCCGCTACTACGGTGGCGTCGATACGACACCGCTCTACATCTATCTTGCCTGTGCCTACGCCGATCGTACCGGTGACATGGCGTTCATCGACGGCTTGTGGCCGTCGCTGTGCGCCGCGGCCGAATGGACGGAGAAGGCGGGCCGGGAGACCGGATTTGTGACTTACCAGCGAGCGGCCGAGTCCGGCCTCGCCAACCAGGGATGGAAGGACAGTTTCGATTCGGTCTTCCATGCCGATGGCCGCATTCCCAAGGGCCCGATCGCCCTTGTCGAAGTGCAGGGCTACGTCTTTGCCGCCTTCCGGGGGCTGGCGGCACTTGCCCGTCGCCGGGGCGAGAACGACAGGGCCGACCACTGGGATGATCGCGCCGAAGCGATGCGGGTTGCCGTGGAACGGGATTTCTGGCTTGACGATCTCGGCTTCTATGCGCTGGCAATCGACGGTGCCGGCGAGCCCTGCAAGGTGCGGACCTCGAATGCGGGGCATCTGCTCTTTGTCGGATTGCCTGAGCCGGCGCGGGCCCAGATGGTGGCTGACCAGCTGCTTTCCGCCTCCTTCCATTCGGGCTGGGGACTGCGGACGCTCGCCGACGATGCCGTGTTCTTCAATCCGATGTCGTACCACAATGGCTCGATCTGGCCGCACGATACCGCCCTTTGCGGTGCCGGGCTGGCGCGCTATGGCGAGCGCGAAAGCGTGGTTCGCCTGATGAGCGGCACGTTCGAATCCGCGGTCCATTTCAACATGCGGCTGCCCGAACTGTTCTGCGGTTTTACACGTGCGCCGGGCGAAGCACCCATCGCCTATCCCGTCGCCTGCCTGCCGCAAGCGTGGTCGGCGGGCTCCGCTTTCATGTTGATGCAGGCCTGTCTTGGCCTGGAGATCGACGGCTGGGAGGGTGAGATTCGCGTCGGCCGCCCCAGGCTGCCGATCGGCATCGACACGCTGACACTGCGGCACCTGGGCGTCGGCGACCGGGTCGTCGATCTCACCTTCCAGCGCGTCGGCGACCGGGTCGTCGCTTTCCTGGCCGACCGCCATGAAGGGCTGGTGCCGCTCATAGTAAGAACATGATCCGAACAAAATTGGCGGAACCGATCCAGGCCTTGTGCGTTGCAAAAACACTGGTCCGAACGCCGACCACGTGGCCGGCGGACCGTTTCAAACGGGAAACACGAACAAACGGTCGCCGACGGCCGGGGTGAGTTGACGTTCAATGACAAACTACGGTGCGGACCTGCTCTGGGTTCTGATTTTCGCGAGCCTCGGTTTTTCCGCTCTTGCCGTATTCCTCTCCATATCGCGGCACCGTCGCCGTCATCCTCCTGCCGTCCCACATACGGCAGGCGAAGATGTGGCCGCGGAGGCCGCGCGCAAGGTGATACGGGAGTTCGAAAAGAACGGCCAATCGGCCGATGCCGCGCTGGTGACCTGGTCGCCAGAAACATTGCGCAAGATCCTGGCCGACGATCTGCCCGATGCGCAGGTTATCGTGGTGTCCAATCGCGAGCCGTACATCCACAATGTGAAGGACGACGGCGTCGAGTTGCTCGTCCCGGCCAGCGGGCTGGTGTCGGCGCTCGAGCCCATTACCCGCGCCTGTGCGGGCACCTGGATCGCCTATGGCGGCGGAACGGCGGACCGCCTTACCGTCGACGACCACGATCGCGTGCAGGTGCCGCCTGGCAACCCGTCCTACACGCTGCGCCGGGTCTGGCTGACGGAGGAAGAGCATCAGGGCTATTATCTCGGTTTCGCCAATGAGGGCCTTTGGCCGCTTTGCCATATCGCCTTCACCCGGCCGATTTTTCGCGCCTCCGACTGGGCTGCCTATGAAGCCGTCAACCGGAAGTTTGCAGATACGGTGGTTGCCGAGGCGCGCAACGAGCGGCCGATCGTGCTGGTCCAGGATTACCATTTCGCGCTGCTGCCGCGCATGATCCGAGAGCGCTTACCGGAGGCGATCGTCATCACTTTCTGGCACATCCCGTGGCCAAATTCGGAAGTGTACAGCATCTGCCCATGGCGTGAACGCATCCTCGAAGGCCTGCTCGGCAGCTCGATCATCGGCTTCCACACCCAGTTCCATGCCAACAATTTCACCGAAAGCGTCGATCGCTTCCTGGAAAGCCGCATCGAGCGGGCCGATGCGGCCATCTCCTACGGCGGACGGACCACATTGGTGCACGCCTATCCCATCTCGATAGAATGGCCGGCGGACCTGCTGGCGAAACTTCCCGCTGTCGACGATTGCCGCGCTCGCATGCGCGAGAGGTTCGGCCTTAAAGCGGATGTGAAGCTGGCCGTCGGGGTCGAGCGCCTCGATTATACCAAGGGCATTCTCGATCGGTTTCACGCTTTGAACGAATTGTTCAAGCGACAGCCTGAGTGGATCGGAAAACTGGTCTTTCTGCAGATCGCGGCACCCAGCCGCGGCACGCTGCCCGCCTACAAGCTGCTCCATGACGAGTGCCACCGTTATGCCGAAGAGCTCAACCGGCGTTATGGCAGCGAGGGCTACAGGCCGGTGATCATGGTGGCCGAACATCACTCGCAAGAACAGGTCTACGAGATCTATCGGGCCGCCGACATATGCATGGTCACCAGCCTGCATGACGGCATGAACCTCGTCGCAAAGGAATTCGTCGCCGCGCGCGACGACGAGCAGGGCGTTTTGATGCTCAGCACATTCGCCGGCGCCTCGCGTGAATTGCTGGAGGCGCTGATCGTCAACCCTTACGATGCCGCCATGATGAGCGGAGCGCTGTTGCAG
>NZ_RZRP01000572.1:0-4134 GCF_003997795.1 Mesorhizobium sp. M7A.F.Ca.US.005.03.2.1
GTATTCCGGCCTTCCCCTTGAAGAACAGCGCGCGGCGTTTCTCGCCATCGTGTCTGCCGACCCGCTGTTATGCGACGCGGTGGCGCGGGCTCGCACGCTCGACCTGCCGGACTGGCTGGTGGTATCCGGCGCTCTCTACAACAGCATCTGGAACCACCTGACCGGCAAACCGTCGGGCTACGGCATCAGGGATGTTGATCTTTTCTACTTCGATGACAGCGACCTGTCCTATGAGGCCGAGGACGCGGTGATCCGCCGGGCGGAGAAGCATTTCGAGGGGCTGGCGTTGCCGGTCGAGGTGCGCAACCAGGCGCGGGTGCATCTGTGGTATCCGCAGAAGTTCGGACGGCCGTGCCCGCGCTATTCGAGCGCCAGCGAATCCGTCAGCCATTTTGCCTCGAAGACGCACGCCGTCGGGGTTCGATACGACGCTGACGGGCAGCTCGAGATCGTGGCACCGTTTGGTCTTGACGACATTTTCTCGTTTCGCATCACGCCGAACCGGGTGATGGACAATCAGCGCACGCATGAGGCGAAGGGTAAGCGTGCAAGGGAGAACTGGCCGGAGATTAGTGTCGAGCCTTGGTAAAAATGTCGGCAGGGCAGAGGGGGGCGCTTCACGTCAGCGTCCCCATCTTCTGCACCGCGCTGCGTACGAAAAAGGGGCGCGCGGCGCCCCTTCCGATTACTCACCAGTTTTCAACCATTCACCAGCGTGAGCTCCTTCTCCGCATAGCGCCTACCGACCACCTTGTCGGGCGACAGCGCGTCACCAATCGCCTGCACCTCGACCGCGCTCAGCGCGATCCCGGCAGCCGCCGCATTCTGCTCCAGATGGCGTATCCTTCTCGCGCCGGGGATCGGCACGATGAAATCGCCCTGGTGCAGCACCCAGGCCAGCGCCAGTTGGGCCGAAGTTACCCCCTTTTCAGCTGCCAGCTTTTCCAGCGTCGCGATGACAGCGGCGTTGGCTTCCATCGCCTCGGCCTGGAAGCGCGGCAAGGTCCGGCGCCAGTCGTCGTCGCTCAGCGCCTCGGGCTTGGCGATCGTGCCGGTCAGCAGGCCACGGCCGAGCGGGCTGTAGGGAACAAAACCGATGCCGAGTTCGCGGCAGACGGCGAACACCTCGTCTTCCGGGTCGCGGCTCCAGAGCGAATATTCGCTCTGCACGGCAGCAATTGGATGCACGGCATGGGCCCGGCGGATGGTCGCCGCACTCGCCTCCGACAGGCCGAGCGCGCGCACCTTGCCCTCGCGCACCAGCTCGGCCATGGCACCGACCGTGTCCTCGATCGGCACGTTGGGGTCGACACGGTGCTGGTAGTAGAGGTCGATCACATCCGTGCCGAGCCGCTTCAGCGACGCCTCGGCGACCGCCTTGACGTGCTCGGGGCGGCTGTCGACGCCGGCCATGCGGTCGAGGCCTGTACCTTCCTCCAAAATCCTGAAGCCGAATTTTGTCGCGATCGTCACCTTGTCACGCGCGGACTTCAGCGCTTTGCCGAGCAGGATCTCGTTCTCGAACGGGCCATAGACCTCCGCCGTGTCGAAGAAATTGACGCCGATATCGATGGCGCGGTGCAGCGTGGCGATTGCGTCGGCTTCCGCCTGGCCGCCATAGGCGAAGCTCATGCCCATGCAGCCGAGGCCGACGGGATAGACGTTCAATTCAGTTCCTAGCTTGCGGGTTTGCATAACGCGTCTCCTTGTTGCGATGCGGCAGAAATAGCGCCTTGCCTTGTGTTCGATAATCGGCTCTCATTTGCACGGGCTGTTCTAAAAGATAGATCAATGAATCGCGCGCATCTTTCCCAACTGGCCGTGCTGGCAACCGTTGCCCAATGCGGCAGCTTTCGCGGCGCGGCCAGGGAATTGGCCATCGCGCCTTCGGCGGTCAGCCATGCGGTGTCCAGCCTAGAGGCGCGGCTTGGCGTTCGGCTGCTGGCGCGCAGCACACGCAGCGTCGCGCCGACCGAAGAAGGTGCGCAGTTGCTGGAACGGCTGCGACCGGCGCTGTCGGAGATCGATCTGGCGCTGGAGACGGCAATCGAGACACGCGACCGGCCGGCCGGCAATCTGCGCCTGACCGTGCCGCGCACCGCAGCCCATTTGGCGCTGACGCCACGGCTGGGCGCCTTTGCGTCGGCCTATCCCGATATCGTGCTGGAGATCGTCATCGAGGACCGTTTCACCGACGTGGTGGAAGGGGGCTTCGATGCTGGCGTCAGGCTAGGCGAGAGCCTGCAGCGCGACATGATCGCGGTGCGCATCGGGCCGGACCTTCGCGGCGCGGTGGTCGGCGCCCCGGTCTATTTCGAGGTCAACCCCAAGCCGCGTCACCCGCGCGACCTGGCTGACCACCGCTGCATCCGCTTCCGCTTCTCCAGCGGCATCCTCTACCGCTGGGAGTTCGAGAGAGGCCGCGAGGCGATCGAGATGGCGGTGGAGGGACCGCTGATCCTCGACGAGGACCATTTGATCGCCCAGGCGGCGGTCGACGGCGCTGGGCTCGCCTTCGTCTTTGAGGATTATGTCCGCGCGCCGCTCGCCGACGGCAGGCTGATCCGTGTGCTGGAGGACTGGTGCCCCTCCTTCGACGGCTTCTTCGTCTATTATCCGAGCCGCCGGCAGATGCGCCCGGCGCTCAGGGCGTTTGTCGATTTCTTCAAGGTGAGTGGATAGAGCGGGCTCGCTCGCCCCGGTAGGTCGGCTGAGGGACGGGGTGGGTAGCGCCCTACGAGACCCCCACCCCGCTTCGCAAAATCCGCTTCGCGGCATTTGCTGCGCGACCCTCCCCACAAGGGGGAGGGTGAAGCGCGCTGGAAGAAAGCCGAACCAACATTCGTTCACTCCCCATGCAAACATCGATCACCAACAGCGCCACCCGCTATGGCTGGGGCGCGATCCTTCTCCACTGGCTGATTGCGCTCATTTTCATCGGCCAGTTCGGGCTCGGCTTCGTCATGGTGCGGTTGACCAGCCAGCGCACCGCCTTCGAGCTGATCCAACTGCACAAATCCTTCGGCTTCCTGCTGCTCGGGCTTGTGTTGCTGCGCATCGCCTGGCGTCTTGGCAATGCAACGCCGGCGCTGCCGCGCTCGGTCGGAACCCTGGAGCGTCGGGCAGCACCGTTGGCCCATCTTGCGCTCTACGCGTTTCAGCTTGCCTTGCCCTTGTCCGGCTGGGCGCTGGTGTCGGTCTCGATGCTGGAGATCCCCAGCCTGCCGTTCAACCTGTTCGTCATGCCGAACCTGCCGCTGGCCGAATCGGATGGTGCCGAGAGCTTCTGGGCGGCTGCACATTGGTATCTCGCCTATGCCGGCATGACGCTTGTGGCTCTCCACGTCGCGGCGGCGCTGCGGCATCATTTCCAGCTCAGGGATGGCGTGCTCACGCGCATGGTCACGCCTTCGTCAGATTCGGAATAGAGCGAGCGGTTCATTCGTTCATGGAGTGAGGGCGCAAGAAATGCGCTGCCTCCAACAAGGAACATCCCCATGTACACGCGCATCCTCGGATTTGCGGCGGTCGCCGCTTGCCTTGCCATGCCTGTTTCTGCGGCCGTCGCGCTGGGTGACGCCGCCGGCAGCTATTCGATCAGCCCGGCCAGCTCCAGCATCCGCTTCTCCATCGGCAAGGTCGGCGGCGGCGGCCTCAATGGCACCTTCGCCCGCTTCAAGGGCTCGATCCGCATCGACAACAGCGATGTCGGGCGCTCAGCTGTCAATTTCACCATTTTTCCCGAAAGCGTCGGCACCGGCCAGGGCCGTATCGATGCCTTCCTGCGCTCCGACGCGGTGTTTGATGCCGCCAACAGCCCGGAAATCCAGTTCCGCTCTACCAGCGTGACCCGAACCAGCGACACCACGGCTCTCGTCAGCGGCCGGCTGACGGCGCGCGGCAAGACGTTCCCGGAAAAATTCACGGCCGAGCTCGGCGGTCTCAAGGCCGGCATGATCAAATTCCATGTCACCGGCAAGGTGCTGAGGTCGCGCTACGGCATGGATGTCGGCACGCCGATCTATTCCAACATCGTCGACTTCGACATGACGCTGACCGGCAAAAGGGGCTGACCTCGTCATTGGCTTTTCCGGCGATTTCGGGCAAACCTCGTCGCCTGTAATCGTGATGGAG
>NZ_RZRP01000573.1:0-4125 GCF_003997795.1 Mesorhizobium sp. M7A.F.Ca.US.005.03.2.1
TTCATGTAGCATAGGGTGTCGAGGGCGCAAGGGGCAGACCCGATGGCTGGACGAGGCTGGGGCTCGGATCAGGGCGAGGACGCTGCCATTGGCGTCAGCGAACGGTCCCTGTTTGCGCCTCTGCCAGCCTCATTGCCGCCGCCGTCGCCCCTCGTGCCGGATTCCGGCAAGCTGCCCTTGCAAACGGGTATCGCCGCCTCTGTTCCTGTTGCCGGAACCGGCAGGATCGTGCGCGTGCGCCGGCAGATCGGCCTGATATCACTGCCACGCCTGCGCCACAGCGTGAACATGGCGGCGAGCCTGGAACTCGACCGGGGCGTGGCCTTCCTGCTGGTGCCGGTCTGCCTTGCGATCGGAGCGATCGGCTATTTTTCGCTGACGGCTGAACCCGACTTTGCGAGACCTGTCGCGGTTGTCATCCTGACGGGGATCTGTGCGCTGGTCTCGCGCTCATGGCCAAAGACCCATCTGTGTTTCATGGCGGCACTTTTGTGCGCCCTAGGACTGCTTGCTGCCAAGGTCGAGACGTGGCGTGCGGGCACACAAATGTTGGGCTCGGAAATCTCGACGCAGGTGACCGGCCGCGTCGTCTCGCTCGACCGGATGGAAACTGGCCGTATCCGGCTGACCATCGACGTAACATCGACCGCAAGACCGAAACTGCGCTATGCGCCGGAACGGGTACGGCTTTCGGCACGCAAGATCCCGGCTGACGTGACCGCAGGCTCGCTCATCACTGGATATGCCAAGCTTTTGCCGCCGACCGGGCCGGTGCGACCGGACAGCTATGATTTCTCCTTCGACAGCTATTTTGCCGGCATTGGTGGCAGCGGATTCTTTCTCGGCAATCCAAAGCTTGTCGTCAGCGATGATGGCGACATGCCGCTGTCGGCCCGAATTTCCTCCAGCGTGGAAAATGCCCGTGAAGGCATCGCCGACCATATCAGGGCGAGCGTCGGCGGCGCCGAAGGCGAGATCGCCGCGGCGCTGATCGTCGGCGTGCGCGCCGGCATTCCCGACGACATCAATGAGGCGATGCGACGTACCGGCATCTACCACATCATCTCCATTTCGGGGCTGCATATGGCTCTGGTCGCCGGCACCATCATGGGGTTGCTGCGCGGCGCCTTCGCCTTGTTTCCCGATCTTTCCGCGCGTCGCCCGGTCAAGAAGTATGCCGCTGCCGCCGCACTGTTCTCGATCGCAGCCTACCTCGTCATCTCAGGTATCGTCGTCGCCGCCGAGCGCAGCTTCATCATGCTGGCAGTGATGCTGATTGCAGTTCTGTTCGATCGAGCAGCACTCACCATGCGCAATCTGGCGATCTCGGCGATCGCCGTCATCGTGGTGTCGCCGCATGAGGTGGTCGGCCCGAGTTTTCAGATGTCGTTCGCCGCGACCGCGGCTCTGGTCGGCGCTTATGCCGGCTGGGCGGATCACCGCGCGGGAAAAGCAAGACCGCCGCCGCCGAAGCGATCCTTGCCCGGGTTCCTGACACGAAAATTCCTGCTGGCGGCAATTGGTCTGGCCATGACCTCGATCATCGCCGGCAGCGCCACGACGCTGTTTGCCATCTGGCATTTTCAGCGTGTGTCGCCGCTCAGCCTGTTCGCCAATCTCGCGGTTATGCCGATCGTCACCGTCGTCATGTTCCTGGCCGTCGCCAGCGCGCTGCTGATGCCTTTCGGATTGGATTGGCCAGCTCTCTACCTGATGGGCAAGGGCCTGACGATGATGATCGCCATATCGGGCTGGATCTCCGAGCGTTCGCCTGTCGATGGGGTCGGGCTGATTTCGCAACAGTCGGTCCTGCTGGTGGCCATTGCCCTGGTCATCGCGACGATGGCGACGACATGGCTGCGGCTCGCGGCTCTGCCATTCGCGTTGGCAGGCTTGCTGACCGTCTCGGATACGCGCACGCCCGATGTGCTGATCTCGGAAGACGCCCGGCTGGTGGCGTTGCCGATCGGTGGCGGTGAGCTTGCCGTTAGCCGGCAACGGCCGAATGGATTCACCGTCGACAACTGGAAACGCGCGCTGACATCGGAAACCATCGTCGTTCCGGAAGTGTTCGACAACAGCGATGGGCAATTCGACGTCGCGGATGCCGTTGAGCTACCGCCGGGATCGCCGTTCTATTGCTCCTCAGGCGTTTGCGTGGCCAGGCACATGTCCGGTGCGATCATTGCCTATGTCGAGGACCGCAAGGACACCTGGAAAGCCTGCGGCTTCGCCGAGCTGATCGTCGTCAACGACGCCACCGCCTATGACGCCTGTCACAACCCGCTGGTTCTGGTCATCACCAAGCGGCAACTGGCTCGCAAAGGCAGTGCCGCGGTCTTCTTCGATCGCCAATCGGCGACCACGCCGGCGACGATCAGCTTCGCGGTGGACAGCCCATATCGGCCCTGGCACACGCAACGCAAATACTCTCGCGAGGCGAGGGGGCTGGCACCCTTCAAGAAACCCGAGAAGCCAGTGGTCAACCCACAGCCGTCTCAGTAGCGACGGATCAGGCCGACGAGCTTGCCTTGCACCTTGACCCTGTCCGGCCCGAAAATCCGTGTCTCATAGGCTGGATTGGCGGCTTCGAGGGCAATCGAGGCGCCCTTGCGGCGGAACCGCTTCAGCGTCGCTTCCTCTTCATCGACCAGCGCCACGATGATCTCGCCGGGGCTGGCCGTGTCGGCGTTACGGATGATAACGGTGTCGCCGTCGAAGATGCCGGCCTCGATCATCGAATCGCCCTTGACCTCCAGTGCATAGTGCGCGCCGCCCATGATCATGTCCGGCGGCACCGAAATCGAATGCGTCTGATGTTGGATGGCATCGATCGGCACGCCGGCGGCGATGCGACCCATGACCGGGATCGAAACGGCAGAGACCGCATCGTCGTCATTGCCGGGCGAAGGCATCCGCGAAGGCGCCGGCTTGATCTGCCGGCCAAGAGCACCACCCTGACCAAGACTGCCCTGGATGACGCTTGGCGAAAACTTCTTTGCCGCATTGAGGCCTGGCGCGATGGAGTCCGGCAGCCGCAGCACTTCCAGCGCGCGGGCCCGATTGGGCAGCCGGCGGATAAAGCCGCGCTCCTCAAGGGCCGTGATCAGCCGATGAATCCCGGATTTGGAGGCAAGGTCGAGCGCCTCCTTCATCTCGTCGAAGGATGGCGGAATGCCGCTCTCCTTCAGGCGTTCATGGATGAACATCAGCAGTTCATGTTGCTTGCGTGTCAGCATGGCGGCCCCCAGGTTCCCTGAAACCAGAATCGAAAAACAAACCCAGAACAAACACTATCTGTTCCAGTTGTGTTCTGCAACCGTTTAAAGTTTAATGAATTTGTTAAGGCTGCTGAAATTATTTGGCGCTTGCCAGCGGGTTACGATCGACGGGCGCCACCTTCGGCAATGCGCCTGCTCACATTGAAATTGTTATGGTTAATGACCTGTGGCTTATCCCCTACCAAAGCTTGGCATTATCTGTCGATCGACCTCGACAAGGAGCGATTGCAACCTTCGGGACGTTGGTTGGCCGTGAACGAAACGGAGCCAAAACGCCAACGTCAGTTGGGCATTTTGGCTGGAAATTCAGCTCTCCGTCATTTGCCAGGCAGTGAGGGCAGCGACGGCGGATCGCCGGGATCGGTGCGTCAGGTAACGGCTTCCTTGACGGCGAAACGCTGGTCCTTCCATGCACCCGTGCGCAGAATGTCTTCCAGAACCTCAACCGCCAGCCACACATCCTTGTAGCTGACATAGAGCGGCGTGAAGCCGAAACGGATGGTCGACGGTGCGCGGAAGTCACCGATCACCCCGCGCTCGATCAGCGCCCGCATGATTTGATAGCCATGGTCGTGAAGGAACGACACCTGGCTGCCGCGCCTGGTCGCGTCGCGGGTAGTCTCCAGCGCGAGACCGTAGGCGCCGCACTTGGCTTCGACGAGCTGGATGAACAGTTCTGTCTGCGCGACGCTCTTCTTTCGCAATGCCGCCATGTCGACGTCGCTCCAGATGGCAAGCGCGCCTTTGAGCGCCCGCATCGACAGGACCGGTTGCGTACCGCACAGAAAACGGCGGATGCCGGCGCCGGCAACATAACCCCGTTCGAAGGCAAAGGGCCGCGCAT
>NZ_RZRP01000574.1:0-4122 GCF_003997795.1 Mesorhizobium sp. M7A.F.Ca.US.005.03.2.1
AGGCGCGATGTCCAGTCTGCCGGGCTCACCGAGGTTGAGCAGCACGGGCCGCGCGTCGTGCAGCAAGGTGAAGACCCGCAACGGTCCGCCGGCGGTGGTCAGATCGAGATCGGGCATTCGCCGCCCAAGCAGCGGGTGCCCCTCGCCGAGGTCGTAGTGGACACCCAGGCCGGACATCTCGGCTGCGATCTTTTTGCGGGGTTCATCCATGCCGAGCAACTCGGCAACGGTGTCGGCCAAGGCCTTGCTGCGGTCATCCGTGCGGCGAAGCGCGACCTGCGCCATCGTGTTACGCAACACGCGGGCGGCAACCGGATGGCGCTCGGCATGATAGCTGTCGAGAAGGCTTTCCGGCGATATCCCCTTGATGACCTGGGCCAGCTTCCATCCAAGGTTCACCGCATCCTGCACGCCGATGTTGAGGCCCTGTCCACCCATCGGCGGATGGACGTGGGCGGCATCGCCGGCCAGGAGCACGCGTCTGTCGCGATATGCGGCAGCCTGGCGCGTCATGTCGGTGAAGCGGGAGAGCCAGGTCGGGCTGTGGACCCCGAAATCGGTGCCATAGATGGCAGCCAGCGCCTCGCTGAGCTCGCGTAGCGTCGGTTCGCCGCGCGCCTCCAGGCGGGGCTCCGTCAGCACGACGCCAACCTTCTTGCCGTCCTCGATCTTACCCAGGGCATGAATTCCGGAGGCGTTGCTGCGGAAGCCCCATGGCGGTTCTTCCGACATTTCGACCTCGGCAATCATCCAGCTCATCGTCGGATCCCATCCGGCGAACTCGATACCGGCCGCCTTGCGAATGGTGCTGCGGCCTCCGTCGCAGCCGACCAGATATGCGGCCCTCAGGCGGTGACCGGTGGACAGTTCGACGTCGACGCCGCTGTCGTCCTGGATAAACCCCGCAACCTCGTGTTCACGATAGATCGGCACCTTCAACTCGCCGACCCAGTCGGCCAGGATGCGCTCGATGTGGTTCTGCCGCAACGCCAACAGGTAATTGTGCCGGGTTGGGAAATCGCTGATGTCTAGGCGGATCATGTGAAAACCTACGGCCGGGCTCACTTGGCCCTGCGAGAGGAACCGATCGGCAATTCCGCGCTGGTCGAGCACCTCGATGGTGCGTGCATGGAGGCCGCCTGCGCGCAGGCCGGCAAGTTTCTGATCCGGCCGCCTTTCGACAATGGCAACGTCGACGCCTGCTAGCGCCAGTTCGCCCGCCAGCATCAATCCCGTCGGACCACCCCCGGCGATCACCACCGCATGATCTGAAACCATTGTCGTCACTCCCGTTTTCCGCACCTTGGTTCGGGTCGGTTTTACGGGAGGAGCCGGGTCTTGCCGCAAGCCCCTTGTGCGCCATATGTACGAAATGGAAGGGAACGGTATTGTTCCCCCTGTGGGTTGCCGCGGAACAAGCGCTCGGGGCAATTTCCCCTAACGATATCCAGATTTTCAGGCGCAAAAACCCAGAGTCTTCCGTGCTTTGGCACGGAGCTCTGATGTTCATTGGAAAGAAGGGGGCCGGTCGGCGTTTGGCAGCGGTACGAGGAGGCCACTATGTGCCAGCGCCGGCCGGCCGACCCCACGGACCCAGGAGATGCGGCGGACCTGAGCATCATGGGGTATTCCCAGGGACCGGAGCCGGCGGTCTATCCTCGTGCCGGCTTCGTCTTGGCCTGCACAGTCGCGCAAGAGCTTATGAAAATCAACAGTTTCTTAACCAAGGCTCGCGAATCGCTTGGATTAAGGTAAACGGGTAACCCTGTCGGGTTGACTGGATAATCGGGGCTGGATCACTACGCCGCCTTGGCGACGACCCGATTGCGGCCGCCGCTTTTGGCTTCGTAGAGCGCGAGATCGGCACGCTTCATGAGCGCCGCCACCGTGTCCACGCCCTTCAGCACCGACGACACGCCGACGCTGACCGTGACTTCGATCGCCTTGCCGTCCTGGCCGATGGCGAAAGCCGCCTGGGCGATTTCGGCGCGAATGCGCTCGGCCACCTTCTCGGCCACCGCGCCCTCGGTATCCGGCATCACCACGACGAATTCCTCGCCGCCAAAGCGGCAGGCAAGGTCGATACCCCTGACATTCTTGCGCAGCCGCCGTGCGAATTCCCGCAGCACCTCGTCGCCGCCATCATGACCGTGCGCGTCGTTGATCGCCTTGAAGCGATCGAGGTCGGTGATCATCACCGACAGCGGCCGGCGCCGTGCCACGGCGCGATCGAACAGCGTCTGCAGATGGCTGTCCAGATAGCGGCGATTGTGCAGCCCGGTCAGACCGTCGGTCACCGCCATTTCGATTGTCTGGGTGACGCTGGCCCGTAGCTGGTCGTTGTAGCGCTTACGGCGCACCTGCGTGCGCAGCCGTGCCGTCAGTTCCTGCTGGTCGATCGGCCGCATGAGATAGTCGTTGATGCCGAGTTCCAGGCCGCGAATGATGCGTTCCTCCTCGCCCTCCTCCGCCAGCAGGATAATCGGCACGAAGCGGGTGCGATCGAGCGAGCGCAACTGCGAACAGAGCCTCAGCGGATCGAAATCGGCGAACGCGGTCGAGATCATCACGCATTCATAGGATGTCTCGGCGGCCTGGAAGAAACCGGCATGCGGATCATGTGTGACGTCGAGGTCGGCCCGATCACGCAGCATCTTCTGGATGCGCTCGACGGATGTTTTGCGCTCGTCGATCAAAAGCACTTTCGGCGTCGTGTCCTCGGATGCGAAATTGCGGCTGAGCAACTCCTCGATGCCGATGTTGCGCGTCGTCGAGGCGCGCAGCCGCAACTCGTCGGTCAGCGACTTCAGCCGAACCAGGCTCTTGACGCGCGTCATCAGCTGCAGGTCGTTGACCGGCTTGGTCAGGAAGTCGTCGGCGCCAGCCTCAAGCCCGCGGACGCGGTCGGAAACCTGGTCCAGCGCGGTGATCATCACCACCGGAATGTGCGATGTCGCCGGATCGCTCTTCAGCCGCCGACAGACCTCGAAGCCGTCCATATCAGGCATCATCACATCGAGCAGCACGACATCGACCTTGCCGTTCTCGCAGGTCTCGATCGCATCCGGCCCGTTGGTGGCGGTCAACACTTCGAAATATTCGGCCAGCAGCCGCACTTCCAGCAGCCGCACATTGGCAGGGATATCGTCGACGACGAGGATCCGCGCAGTCATTTCATAACGCTCCGACTCGGCTGAAGGGGCACATCACGCATCGCCCAGATAGGATTTGATGGTTTCGATGAAACGCGGCACCGAGATCGGCTTCGAAATATAAGCCTCGCAGCCACCCTGGCGAATACGTTCCTCGTCGCCTTTCATGGCGAAGGCGGTCACGGCAATGACGGGGATGACGTGCAGTTCGTCGTCCTCCTTCAGCCATTTGGTCACTTCAAGCCCCGACACCTCAGGCAACTGGATATCCATCAAGATGAGATCCGGCCGGTGCTGGCGTGCCAGATCGAGCGCTTCCAGACCGTTGCGGGTGCGCACGGTCTCGTAACCGCTTGCCTCGATGAGGTCCCGAAAGAGCTTCATGTTGAGCTCATTGTCCTCGACGATCATAACCTTCTTCGGCATCGATATCCCGTCCCGGCCGCCCTTCCGCTTCGAAGGCGACCGTCATGCGCCCATGTCTGAACGCACCAAACCCTGCTTCACTTTACGGCAATATGATTGACGAAACGGAAATCCGCGGCTGGAAAACAGCGCGAATTCTACCTCGTCGCCTGCGCGTCCAAAGGGCGCGCCACGCTCTAATGGCTTGCCGCAAGCAACTCTTGCCATTACTGCGGGAGAGACTCATCCACACACCGAAGGTAGTGATGGCAAACGCAGCGTCAATGCGCGAAGAAGCGGAATCGATTGCCGTGAAGGCCCTGGGCTTTGTCGCCTCCGATCCGGAGCTTTTGCCGCGCTTTCTGGCTATCACCGGCATAGAGGTCCATTCGATCCGCAAAGCCGCCAGTGAGCCAGGTTTCCTGGCTGGTGTCCTGCAATTCATCCTCGCCCACGAGCCGACGCTGATGCGCTTTGCCGAGGAAACCGGCACCCCGCCGGCTGCTGTCGGCAAGGCCCTGCGGTCGCTGCCGCTGGGCGATGACAACCACGAGCATTCCATATG
>NZ_RZRP01000575.1:0-4118 GCF_003997795.1 Mesorhizobium sp. M7A.F.Ca.US.005.03.2.1
CCGGCAGGACGATCTCCGGGGCGAACGGCAACGACGCAGCCGTCGCCCAGGGCGATAGAGTGCCGTCGTCGGGACCAAACGGCGCTCCGCGGGCTCGATAGCCGTAAAAGCGCCGCTCGATGCCGCCGATCCGCCTTGTTTGCCACCCTGGCCCGTCGCTGGCCGTCACGCCCCAACTCGTCCCATGGTACCCGTCGAATTCGAGCGGATTGCGAATCGCGTATTCGCGTTGAACATGGGTGGCACGGCTGCTGTTCTCGAAATAGTCGCTGTCATGTTCGCGCATGAAGGCATCTCGAATGCCCCGGAAATCGAGCCAGATATGCGAAAGCTGATGGATGAACAGCGGGCCCGCATACGCAAATTCCTGACCGTAGATCTTCTTCCAGAGATAGGAGGCGAGCCATGCCGCGTAGCTTTCGCGCGGCAGAGCGTGCGTCGGGGAACCCAGCCCGAGCACATAGAGGATCAGCGCCTCGTCGTAGCCTTCCCAGCGGTAGCCGATGAAGCCGCTCTCCGGCGTCCAGCCGTGGGTGACAGTGGCGCCGCCATTGCGCGCCCAGTCCCAGTCAACCCGTTCATAGAGTGCCTCCGAGAGGATGCGGATTTCCTTCTCCTCCTCGCTGTCCTCCCGGAAATAGGCGCCTGCGGTCAGAATGCCGGCAATCAGAAGCGCGGTGTCTATCGTGGACAGTTCGCATTGCCATACGCGCCGACCTGTCTGCATGTCGAGGAAATGGTAATAGAACCCTTTGTATCCGGTGGCGTCGGGTTCGGTGCCTTGTGCGCTGTTGCGGAAGAAACGCATTGTGGTCAGAGTCCTCGCGCAAGCCTGCTTGCGCGTCATGAAGCCTCGCGCCACGCCAACTGGATACGAGGTGAGCGCTAGCCCGACAGCCGCTATGCTGGCGGGTGAACCTTTTCTGGTCCTGTCGGCGACGAGACCGTTTGCCTCATTGGCTTCGTAAAGGAAGTAGTCGAACGTTTTGCTCTGAAGGGTCGCCAGGAGGTCATCGTCGAGCGCTTCCTGCTTGGGCTCATTCTGCATGCGAGCTCCTGTATGCATATTCTGGCGCCACCAGTCCGCTGGGTGGTGTCCAAGACTTGACAGGGAACATACCAGGACGATCAGACGTCTGATGTTGGGGATTTCTCATTGGATATTGATTGTTTTGGGACGAGAATTCTGGTCGCCGTCCCCCGAAGCCGATCCCCAAACCGTTGAGGCCCGCGACACGAGCAGCAAGGTATGATCGTCGGGGTCACGCATCAAGCGGTGGCTGTCGGCGGCCTGGGTCGCGGGAACCTCGTACACAAGACGCGTGCAGGCGATGTCGTTGCTGCGAGCCGCAGGTTGGACTGGCATTCGTCGATCGCGCACGTTGCGATAACATAGCAGTTCCAGATGCGGGGTATCGCAGGACAGTGCCAGGGCAGTGACATCAACCTGGGCGCCCGCGACATCGTCCAGCCGTTCCTGGGCGGCGCCGAAATTGAAGGAGCGTGCTGACACAACAAGGCCGAGCTTTTGGTAAAACGTGACGCTTCGGGCCGAGTCAGAAACGCTGATTGCCGAATGGTCGATGCCAAGAAAAATTTCGCCGGCCGGCATCTCGGTCCACCGGCGATCACCCCCATCCGGGAAAGTGAGCAATTCGAGGGGATGGCCCTCGGGATCGCGGAACTTGAACGCGGTGACTCCACCCGAAGATTGCGGCAGGCGCTGCGGCCCGCCAATCGAGATGGGTTTCCAGCCCGCCACGCACGACAGCCGCTCAAAGGCTTGCTCAATATCCGCGACCACAATCGCCAAGTGCTGGAAGCGAAGGTCGGATGACGAGGAGTCCTCCGGATAGGTCACGCCCGGCACGTCGAACTGCAGGAGTTCGATGATTTCGCAGCCGAGGCCCAGCGTGATACGATCGGCGCCGCCGTGAACATCCATCAGCCGTTCGAACTCGGGGCCGGCGAGGCGGTCCGCCGCGATTCTGCGGCAACCGAAAGCGGCTTCGTAAAAACGCGCGGCGCTTGCGGCGTCAGCTGTGGTGAGGCTGAAGCGAACAAGCCTGTCGATGCGCTGAGATTTGGCGGTCATGGCCATGCCGCGCCCCGGCAATTGAGGAAAATCGCATAGAGCGTGTGAGAGCCGCCGATGAACAGCCTGTTTCGGGCCAAGCCGCCGAACGTCAGGTTGGAGACGCGATAGGGAACGAGGACCTTGCCCAGCAATTCGCCATTGGGCGCAATGCAGTGAACGCCGTCGGCGGCGCTCGACCAGACGTTGCCATTCTCGTCCACGCACAGCCCGTCGGCATAGCCGGGCTCGACCTTGTGGAAGATTTCGCCACCACGCAGGTGGTCTTCCTCCGCGACGTCGAAGACCCGGATATATTGCTTCGGATCTTCAGTGGCCTGGTCGCCGGTTTCGGCGACATAGAGGCGCGCTTCGTCGGGTGAAAACGCCAGGCCGTTCGGACCGTCGAAATCGTCAGCTGCGATCGTGATCCGGCCGCTCCGCGGGTCGAACCGGTATAGCGCCGGCGGCTGCTCCGAAATCTGGCGGCCGCCTTCATAGTCGTTCTGAATGCCATAAAGCGGGTCGGTGAACCAGATCGAGCCATCGGACTTCACGACGACGTCGTTCGGCGCATTGAGGCGCTTTCCGCCGTGCCGGTCGACCAGCCGCGTCAGCGAGCCGTCCAGTTCGGTCCGATACAGGCAGCGCCCGCGATGCGAGCAGGAAATCAACCGTCCCTGCCGGTCGCGCGCCTGCCCGTTGCCGTAGTCCGACGGCGAACGATAGACCGATATGCCGGCGTCCTCGATCCAGCGCATGGTTCGGTCGCGAGGGAGATCCTGGAACAACAGGCAAAGTGCGTCACCCATCCACACCAGCCCTTCGATCCAGCGAAAGCCGCCGGCCAGTTCTTCGAGCGGCGCATTCTCTAGCACGTAATGCGCAAATCGCGGATCGATGACGTCGAAACCCTTCATCTCATTATCTGAACTCACAAGGCAGGGACGGCGCCAGCGCGTCATGCAACTGGACAACAATCAGGGCGGCTGGCTCATCTCCGACTGTCCCGGAGCGATGGCCTCGCCTGCCGTCGACCTCCCGGCAATTCTGGTCGCCGCCGAAGGACAACTCGCCCGGCCCCATTTCGACCCGCACGCCATCCATCGATTGCACGAACCAGCGTCCTGAGAGCGGCACGATCCATTGCGGCTTGGGGTTCTCATGCCATGTGCCGGTCCAGCCGACGGGCAGGATGGTAACAAGCGTGGTCATGCGCCCATTCGAGCGCAGCCCCTGCCATTGCGGATCGGCAGGCGGCTTGATCGATCGCAGCTCGAATTCAGTCAGCGCGCAACGGGTCTGGCGGCTGATCCCGTCCGCATCCGTCCAAAGATGCCAATAAGGGATTGTCGGCGCGGCGCTCATCGCAGGTCTTCCTGAACCGTCTGATAGGGGTGTGACGAGGCCAGCGGATGGCGAATGAAGCGATCGACCTCGGCAGCGTTGGAGCCGAAGGCGAGAAGGAGAAAGCCGCCGGCAAGAGCGAGGTTCTTGAGGAAATCCCAGAACACGTCCCGGGCCTCGCTCCTGCCTTTCAGGCGGAAATCCGGCCGGCGCCAGAACTGTTTCCAAAGCAGCGCCGTCACGAGGCAATAGCCGGCCAGGATCAGGGCCGCGAGGCGGTCGGCAACGCCGCCCAGGATCGCCAGCGACATGAAAACTTCGACAAAGAAACCACCCGCGATCATCACCGCCGCGAATGAGCGGCCGGGGATCGCCTGCGATGCCTGGTCAATCGCCTGCTCGAAGTTCAGCACCTTGTCCAGCGCGCTGAACGGCAGGAATAGCGCGACAAGCAGACAGCGCACTGTGAACGTGACGAGGATAGCGGGCATCAGACGCTTTCTTCGAACGGCCAAACGCGCGACCGTTCATCCGGTTGCGCGATCGCAGTTCCCGACCACTCTCATACGTTGGAGCGTCAAATTGGTTCGCAAGCCGCGATCACAATGATGTTCCTGCGCGTTACCGCATTGTAATGGCGCCAGCCGGACCTTTTGCCCTTCGCACGCGTTTTGCCTGGGTTGACTGACCCAGCGGC
>NZ_RZRP01000576.1:0-4113 GCF_003997795.1 Mesorhizobium sp. M7A.F.Ca.US.005.03.2.1
AGCGCAGACCTATGCAGGGCGCATTGCTGCCCGTCCGCTCTGGCTCCGCTCGTTGCTCCTGGAGCCGGACCGCGACGACTGGGTCTACTGGCAGTACCACAACAGGGGTCGCGTCGACGGCATCAATGGCGATGTCGATATGAACGTGCTGAAGGGTGGGCCGGCGGTGCTGGCTGCACTGTTTGCGCCATCAAGCTGATCCGCTGGCGCCCGACTCTATTTCCGCAGGAACGCCGCTATCTGGCTGAAAACGCTAACGAACATCGCTTCGGTCAGCACACCGGTGTTGGTGTTGTAGCGCGAGCAATGATAGCTCGAAAACAGCGTGATGCTGCCGGCCGGCAGCTGCCCGCCATGCTTGAACGGATAGGCGGCGACGCGCCCGCCCAGCGCCCGCACCGTCGACTGATGCGCGATCGATCCCAGTGCCAGCACGGCGCGCAGATTCGGGAACCTGGCGATCGTCGGCACCAGGAATGTCCGGCAGGTGGCAATCTCAGCGCCCACCGGCTTGTTCTCCGGCGGCACGCAGCGCACCGCGTTGGTGATCGCGGTGCCGACCAGCTCCAATCCGTCATCTGGCCGCGCCTTGAACTCTCCGCGCGCAAAACCGTGCGAAATCATCGTCGAGTAGAGCAGGTCGCCGGCATAGTCGCCGGTGAACGGGCGGCCCGTTCGATTGGCACCGCGCAGGCCAGGCGCCAGCCCGACGATCAGCAACTGAACCGCCGCGTCACCCTCGGGTGGTAAAAAAGTCGGCACCGGCGCATTGAACCAGGACGGCTCGCGCTGCCGCCACTCGGCGATGAAGTCATGCAGCCTTGGGCAGAGCGGGCAATCGCGGCCGGGTTCGGAGGCGGAAAGCACGGTCAAGGCGACCGGCCTCAATAATCGTCCTCGTCGACTTCGGCCGGCTCGGGCCTGCGCACCGGGCGCTCGGACGGGTCACGGCCAACCTCGTTCTTCAGCGTCGTCAGGTCGATGAAATGGTCGGCCTGGCGGCGCAGATCGTCGGAGATCATCGGCGGCTGCGAGGCCATGGTCGAGACGATCGATACCTTGCGGCCACGCCGCTGCAATGCCTCGACCAATGTGCGGAAATCGCCGTCGCCGGAAAAGATGACGTAGTGGTCGACGACATCGGCGAGTTCCAGCGCATCGACGGTGAGCTCGATGTCCATATTGCCCTTGATCTTGCGGCGGCCGGTCGAGTCGGTGAATTCCTTGGCCGGCTTGGTGACCACCTTGAAGCCATTATAGTCGAGCCAGTCGATCAGTGGACGGATCGAGGAGTATTCCTGATCCTCGACCAGCGCCGTGTAATAATAGGCGCGCAGCAGATAGCCGCGCTTCTGGAAGCTCGACAGAAGCTTGCGGTAGTCGATGTCGAAGCCGAGCGCGCGCGACGTCGCGTAGAGATTGGCGCCGTCGATGAATAGGGCGATTTTTTCACGAGGGTCGAACATGGAAAATATTCCTTCTCGAAATAAACACCCGTCTAAACCAAATGCGATAGCGTTCGGTCAGGCTCATAATAAACCGGCTGACCTCTATGCCATCCGAGATAGCGCCAGTTTCGCGGCAATCCAAGGGCGCGTGCGGCACTGCAAGCAATTGTGATCGGGACACCGAACACATAGCACAGACTGGTTTTGCCAAATCGGGTGTTTGAACCAAGGTTTGGGCGCCATGCAACCCAGCCATTGCCATGATGCTTGTATTTTGGCGGCGTTCGGGTTATGGACCGCGCCTGTTTTCCATCAAATCCATCGCATGAAAGGGGCAATCCATGGCCCGCGTAACCGTTGAAGATTGCATCGACAAGGTCGACAACCGCTTCGAGTTGGTGCTCCTTGCCGGCCATCGTGCCCGGCAGATCAGCCAGGGCGCGCCGATCACAGTGCCGCGTGACAACGACAAGAATCCGGTTGTGGCGCTGCGCGAGATCGCCGATGAGACGCTGTCGCCCGACGACCTCAAGGAAGATCTGATCCATTCGCTGCAGAAGCATGTCGAGGTCGACGAGCCCGAGGCCGATGGCGAGGCGATTGCCGATCAGACCGGCACCGCCGTTGCCGCCACCGACGCCGACGACGCCGAGGAGAACATCACCTTCGACCGGATGACCGAGGAAGACCTCCTGGCCGGCATCGAGGGCCTGGTGCCGCCGGAAAAGAGCGACGACTACTAAGCCAGCGTTCTGGACCTGCCTGGAATACGTTTCCGGCACTTCCGTCCAGTCAGTTTCGTGGCTATCTATGGGATGCGCCGTACGCTAGTGCGGCGCATCAATCATTTCAGCACCGCGAGATTCCGCCCATGATGCGTCAGTATGAGCTTGTCGAGCGCGTCCAGCGCTACAAGCCTGACGTCAACGAGGCGTTGCTCAACAAGGCCTATGTCTATGCCATGCAGAAGCATGGCCACCAGAAGCGCGCTTCCGGCGATCCGTATTTCTCGCATCCGCTCGAAGTCGCCGCCATCCTCACCGAAATGCATATGGACGAGGCGACGATCGCGGTCGCCCTGCTGCACGACACCATCGAGGACACGACCGCCACGCGGGCCGAGATCGACGATCTGTTCGGCCCCGAAATGGGCAAGCTGGTCGAGGGCCTGACCAAGTTGAAGAAGCTCGATCTGGTCTCGAAGAAGGCCGAGCAGGCGGAAAACCTGAGAAAGCTTCTGCTGGCGATTTCGGAAGATGTCCGCGTGCTGCTGGTCAAGCTCGCCGATCGTTTGCACAATATGCGCACCCTCGACCACATGCCGGAGGCCAAGCGCCTGCGCATCGCCGAGGAGACGATGGATATCTACGCACCGCTGGCCGGGCGCATGGGCATGCAAGGCATGCGTGAAGAGCTGGAGGAGATCGCCTTCCGCTTCATTAATCCTGAAGCCTATCGCGCCGTCACCGCACGGCTTGCCGAAATCTTCGAACGCAACAAGGGCGTGCTGACGGACATCGAAAAGGCACTGTCCACGTTGTTCGAGAAGCATGCGATCAACGCCAGCGTAAAGAGCCGGCAGAAGAAGCCGTGGTCGGTGTTCCGCAAGATGGAGGCCAAGGCGCTGTCCTTCGAGCAGCTCTCTGACATCTTCGGCTTTCGCGTCGTCGTCGACACGGTCGAGGACTGCTACCGGGCGCTTGGCGCCATCCACACCGCGTGGTCGATGGTGCCGGGTCGCTTCAAGGACTACATCTCGACGCCGAAACAGAACGACTACCGCTCGATCCACACCACCATTGTCGGCCCGTCGCGCCAGCGTGTCGAGCTGCAGATCCGTACCCGAGAGATGAACAAGATCGCCGAATACGGCGTCGCCGCCCATTCGATCTACAAGGATACCGGCGGCAAGACGAATGGCGCCGCCCACGCGATTTCAAAGGAAACCAACGCCTACGCCTGGCTGCGCCGCACCATCGAGCAGCTTGCCGAAGGCGACAACCCTGAGGATTTCCTCGAAAATACCAAGCTGGAACTGTTCCAGGACCAGGTGTTCTGCTTCACCCCGAAAGGCATGTTGATTGCGCTGCCGCGCGGCGCGACACCGATCGACTTCGCCTATGCGGTGCACACCGATGTCGGCGACACCTGCGTCGGTGCCAAGGTCAACGGCCGCATCATGCCGCTGATGACGGAACTGAAGAACGGCGACGAGGTCGAGATCATCCGCTCCAAGGCGCAGGTGCCGCCGGCGGCGTGGGAATCGGTCGTCGTCACCGGCAAGGCGCGCTCGGCCATCCGCCGTGCCACCAAGAACGCCATCCGCAAGCAATATTCGGGTCTTGGCATCCGCATCCTGGAACGCGCCTTCGAGCGTGCCGGCAAGACCTTCACCAAGGAGAGCCTGAAGCAGGTGCTGCACAGGTTGGCGCGCAAGGACATCGAGGATGTGCTGGCCTCTGTCGGGCGTGGCGAGCTCGCCTCCACTGATGTCATGAAGGCGGTATTCCCTGACTACAAGGATGAGCGCGTCACCACGGCCGTCCCCAAGCCGCGAGAGGAGGGCTGGTCGAAGATCCGCAATGCCGCCGGCATGCTGTTCCAGATTCCGGGTCGTGCCGCGCGCAAGGACAAGGACCAGCCGCGCGATGGAGCCGTGCCGATC
>NZ_RZRP01000577.1:0-4111 GCF_003997795.1 Mesorhizobium sp. M7A.F.Ca.US.005.03.2.1
TGGAGATAGTGACTTCCGCGGTGGCAACCGGCAGGGGAAAACTGCGCATGCCGGCGCGTGCGCCCTCGGTATGCCGCTCCGGAACGCTGGCGATCAGGTCTGATGTGCGGGCCATGGCAAGGGCTGCCGAGAAACCGGAAACCATGCACACGACGGTCCGCCGCAGCCCGAGCCGGTTCAAAGCCTCGTCGATCGGCCCTTTCTCGCGGCCACGCCGTGAAACGCTGATGTGTCGGCCTGCGGCATAGCGCTCAGGCGTCACCGCGCCCTCGGTCAAGGGATGGCCCGTTCGCACAGCGCCGATGAAGCGGTCGCGAAGCAACGCCTGGATGCGCACCTCCGGGCCGGTCTCGCCAGCGACGCCTATGTCCAGATCGATCGCCGCGTCGCGCAGCGACATGACGTCCCGGTCGGACTTCGGTGCAAAGCGCAGCCGCACGCCGGGCGCATCGGCCTGGATACGGGCAACGAGACGAGGTGCGAACTCTTCGACGAAGCTCTCATTGGTGCGCAGCGTGAAGACCCTGTCCAGGTTCGGGAGATCGAGCAAGGTGGCAGGGCGCAGGATCGCCTCCGCATCCTGGACGACACGGCCTACCTGCTGTCGCAGTTCTTCCGCACGCGGCGTCGCCACAAGGCCTCGACCGGCGCGAACCAGCAGCGGATCGCCCGTCGCCTGGCGCAGTCGCGCCAGCGTGCGGCTCATCGCCGAAGGGCTGAGGCGTAGGCGGCTGGCGGCGCGCGCCACGCTGCCTTCGGTCAGCAGGACGTCGAGAGCGAACAGTAAGTTGAGATCGGGTGATGTCATCGGCAGATCATGACATGATATGGCGCCAAACGCACGAATAAGATGCAAATGCTGCGCCTTCCGCCACATTGGCCAAGGAACTAGATCTCCAGCAGTTCCGGTTGTGGGACTGATGGAAGGAGACCGCCGTGGCAATCGCTGAGCAAAATCCGGACGCGCTGACATCGGCGCCACCACGGATGCAATCCGCCGGCTGGGCGTTGGCAAGCCTGTCGCTCGCCACACTGCTGTCGTCGCTGGGAACCAGCATTGCCAGCGTCGGGCTGCCGTCGCTGATGCAGAATTTCGGCGCGACGTTCCAAGCCGTGCAATGGGTTGTTCTGGCCTATCTCCTCGCCATCACCACACTGATCGTCAGCGTCGGCCGGCTGGCCGACATGTTCGGGCGCCGACCGTTGCTGCTTGGGGGCATCGCGCTGTTCACGTCCGCATCGGTGCTCTGCGGCCTGGCGCCGACACTCTGGCTGCTGATTGCCGCACGCGCCGTGCAGGGACTTGGCGCAGCGCTGATGATGGCGCTGACGCTGGCCTTCGTCGCCGAAACCGTGACCAAAGACAGAATCGGCGGCGCCATGGGCCTGCTCGGCGCCATGTCCGCGATCGGCACGACACTTGGCCCCTCGCTCGGCGGCCTTTTGATCACCGGCTTCGGCTGGCGGGCAATCTTCCTCGTCAATGTCCCGCTGGGAGTGCTCACCTTCGCTCTTGCCTGGCGTGCCCTGCCGGCACGCAATAAAACCGCGCGGCTCGACCGAGGCACGTTCGATGTCGTGGGCACCGCCCTGCTGGCCCTGACGTTGGCCGCCTATGCGCTGGCGATGACGCTGGGCAGAGGCAATTTCGGCACGCTCAACATCGGCCTGCTGATCGCCGCCGGCACCGGCGTTTTTCTTTTCGCCGCCGCGCAGGCGAGAGTGAAAAACCCCTTGATCCGGCTTGCCAGCTTCCGCGATCTTCAGCTGAGTGCCAGTCTCGCCATGAGCCTCGTCGTCGCCACGGTGATGATGGCGACGCTGGTGGTGGCTCCGTTCTACCTGTCGCGCGGGCTCGGGCTGGATGCTGCAATGGTGGGTGCGGTGCTGTCGACCGGCCCGCTCGTCTCGACCTTGTCGGCGTTGGTGGCCGGACGCCTGACCGACCGCTTCGGCGCTCATAGGATGATGGTCGCAGGCCTGCTCAGCCTCACGACAGGCACGTTCCTGCTGTCGCTCGCCGTGACCAGATTCGGCATTGCCGGCTATGTCGTTGCGATCACCGTCACCTGCATCGGCTACGCGCTGTTCCAGACGTCGAACAATGCAGCCGTCATGACCGGCGTTGACGCGGGTCAGCGCGGCGTCGTCTCCGGTCTGCTCAACCTTTCGCGCAATCTCGGGCTCATCACCGGCGCCTCGTTGATGGGCGCTATATTCGCCGTCGCATCGGCCGAAGGGCACGAAGGCATTGGTCTTCTGAGTTCCGAGGCCGCCGCCCGGGGAATGCAGGTCACCTTTCAGACGGCGACGGTGCTGGCGCTGGCTGCGCTGTTCCTCGCACTGCTCTCGGCCCGCGCCACAGGCCGCGCAGAATCCAGGGCTTCGTGACGCGCACACCGCTCAGAGAGTAGAATTTCCAAACAGGCTCAGGCACCTGCCCGCTTGCGGCGTTCATAGAGCATGACCAGCGTTTCCGCCGTCAAGGCAGGCTTTTCCTCGCCTTCGATCTCGACCGTGTTGGCCGCCTTCATCAGATACTGGCCCGGGCCCCTGTCCTCCATGGACAGCAGCGTGATGCGCAGTCTGATGCGGGCGCCGACCCTGACCGGCGCCAGGAAGCGTACTTTGTCGAAGCCATAATTGAAGGCGGCCTGCGTATTCTCGGGCACGATGCCCATGCCGAGCGCCAGCGCGCCGATGATCGACAGCGTCAGATAGCCATGCGCGATCGTCGTGCGGAACGGGCTTTGCCGCCGCGCCCTTTCAGGGTCGACATGAATCCATTGATGGTCGCCGGTGCATTCAGCGAACTGGTCGATGCGGTTCTGGTCGACCGTCGTCCACTCCGACACGCCGAGTTCCAGCCCGGCCATCGTCCTCAACTGCTCGTAGGTAGGCGGCGTTTTAGGCCGTATTTCGTTCATTCCTGGTTTCCCGATCGCTTCCAGAGCCTCCGGACCACGAACTGACGGCCTCTGTCAATTCGCTCTGCGCGAATCCGTTCCGTCGATCTCGGCCGCAATCGAGCCACGCCGCCGGCGCAGTCGCAGGCCAACTCGGGCTTTCCGGGCTTCAGGGCGGCCGGCAGCCATGAACCGGTCCCGGCCACATCCGCTACTTCTTCTCGTAGCCGGCGCGGATTTCCTCCATCGCCTCCTTGATGCGGGTGCGCAGGATGTCGACCGATTCGGCACCGGATTTCTTGACCAGTTCAGCCACTTCGCCGGCATTTTTCAACGCGGCCTCGAAGGACTTTCTGGCAAACTCCGTCTGTTTGGCCATCAGTTCCTGCGGATTGCCCGGCGCCCTGTAGCTTTGCGCCATCTCGGTGACCTCGCGCAGCGTATCCTGCAGCATCTCGCGCTGCCGGGACAACAGCGAGGTGGCGCCGGCGGCACCGGCTCGTGCAGATTTCTCCAGCGCTTCGAGGTTCTTGCGATGATGGGCGAGGATCGCCTCGACATCGACATTCGGCACCTTCAGGTCGCGGCCGAACCTGCCGAACATGTCCATGAAGGAATCGGATTCCGGTTGTTTTGCCATGCTTGTTTGCTCCCCTTTGCCGCGGATGCGGGCACCCTCGGATGGAGAATAACACTCGCGTGCCGTGAGTCCATTCGGACGCGGAGGAATGAGCGCCAGTCTGGCCGCGCATCAATTCACGAGGAACAGCCGCTCGGCCACATAGAGCACGACACCGGCGAGGCCGCCGATGATCATGCCGTTGAAGCGGATGTACTGCAGGTCCCGGCCGATGTTCATCTCGATCAGCCGCGTCAGTTGCGCGAGGTCCCAGCGTTTGACCTGGTCGGCGATGAATGTCGACACGCCGGCCTTCTGGCTCTCCACGAACGACGCCAGCGCCACCACGAACCCCTGGTTCATGTCGGCCCGGATCTGCGCATCGCCGGCAAGATGCCGGCCGACCTCGACGAACATGTTGGCGAGGTGCGCACGGATGACCGAATTCGGCGCCTTGGCATCCTGCTCGATGAACTGGCTGAGGCTTGCCCACATGTCGCCGGCCAATCCCTTGACCTCCGGCCGGCCCAGGAAGTCGCGCTTCAGCTTTTCGGCCCGTTTGGCGTATTGTTTCGATGTCCTCAGC
>NZ_RZRP01000578.1:0-4095 GCF_003997795.1 Mesorhizobium sp. M7A.F.Ca.US.005.03.2.1
GCCTGGCTCCGGCATCGACCTCGTGCGTTTTGCCCCGTCGTCCGAAGCGCGCACCGGGTCTGGCGCCATCGTCTTTCTTCTCGTGGCCCGGCTTCTCTGGGACAAGGGTGTCGGCGAGTTCATCACGGCGGCCCGTCGGGTTTGCCGTGAGGTGCCCGGAGTGCGTTTCCAACTGCTCGGCTTTCTTGATGTCGAAAACCGGACTGCGGTCAGCCGCGAGCACGTGGAAAAATGGGTTGCCGAGGGATTGGTCGAATATCTCGGTTCCACCGACGATGTGCGGCCTTTCATGCGTGCCGCCGATTGTGTCGTGTTGCCCTCCTACAGGGAGGGAACGCCGCGCTCGCTGCTTGAGGCGGCTGCGATGGGCAAGCCGCTGATCGCAACCGACGTGCCAGGATGCAGGGAAGTGGTGGACCACGCCGTCAATGGCTTCCTGTGCAAGGTGAGGGACCCTGATGACCTTGCGAACAAGATGGTCGAGTTTGCGCGGCTGGACGGCTCGTCCAGGGACAGGATGGGGGCCCGGAGCAGAAACAAGGTCGAGCGGCAGTTTTCGGAAACGATCGTCATCGAGAAGTACATGCAGCAGATAGAAAGACTGAGCGCCCTTGCGACGAAATGAGCGGACCGGCCGCACCGGGTCGGATGGAGGATGGTTTTGTCAGTCAGGAGCATAGCGTTGCTTGCCGTCGTGGCTGTTTTGTTTGGTGTTGGCTTTCTGGGCATAATCGTCATGCAGAGGGGCGGCCCGTCCCCCGCGAAGCCGGTAGCCGCGCTCGAGCCGTTTGACGGCAAGCTCGCCATTCCATCGGTCGATGATCTGCGCGTCGGCGGTCGCAAGATCCTGCTGTGCGGGGCGGCGTTTTCCAGGCCTCAGGCTATGCGCCTCCTGGTGACGGAAGCGGCGCGCCGAGACTATCAGGGGCTCGTCCTGGCCTGCAAACCTGTAGGTGCCGGAACACCTTGCGACGGCAAGATCGCTTCCAGGGTTGGCGATACCCTTGTTGTGCAGTGCCTGACGGCTGAGGGGGAAGATTTGGCCACCATACTTACGCAGGGCGGAATTCTCTGCGGCCAGCCGGTTCAGGCCGGCGCAACGTACAAACCTTGCTGAGCGGGATTTTCGGGGCCGCCGCAGCGATGCGATGCGTACCGCTCTTTCCCGGAACTCGACGCATAGTGCTCAATCCGTTCGTTTTGACGATCCGTCAGGGCAAGAGTGGCATAGAGATCGCGTCCGTCCGCAACGGCAAACAGAAGGATGCATATGCGCCTTCCGAGCTTCTTGGGGAAGATCCTGAAGAGGCAGAGGTTCCGCCGAATGGTAACACTGCCTCAGTGAGTATCGAACACGAATGCCGTCTGACGCTTGGCTAGTACAGGCTGTGGGGCTTCTTGCGCATTTAGCGTGCCTAATTTCTCCGCGACTCTGATCGGCCTGTCCTTAGGAACAATGGCGACGGAAAGGAAACCTCAATTTCTGTCTGTTAATAATAAACGTGCGCTGGCCAGCTAAATTGCTCATGCCTTCTCACTAAAGTACTGTGCTCGGACAGACACGCATCAGCTTAAATCGCCTCGCGCGCGCGAAACAGGTTGGAATTGTGGCCAAAAACTGGTACGCGCTAATGAACTGCCTTGGACTGGGTGCGCCGGAAGCGGTGCAGCAAGAGGGGATCGAAGACTGATGAACCTTGTGGTTAAAACTGCGCTTGCCGTATTTGTCGTGTCAATCGGGTTTGGTTCAGCTTCATCGTTTGCCCAGGATGCTTCGTGCAGCTGCGCGACACCCTATCAAGGTTCGGCAAGCCCGATCGGATCCATTCATTCCGCCATCGGTGATGTGATGGTGTCGCAAACAACGGGCTATGGCGCTGCCAAGGTCGGAAGCGCGCTCGATTTTGGTAGCCGTGTGGTGGTTGGCGCCAAGGGCGCGGCCTCCGTTCTGGTCGGCGGCTGCAGTCTGGAGGTTTCGGCCAATTCGAGCCTCGACGTTTCCCGCCTTGGCAACAACATCTGCCTCAAGCTTGTCGGCTCTGAGCAGACTGCTGCTATTCAGCCCTCCGGTGGCGGCGCCGGGTTCGGTCCGCCGGAGGCGATTTTCACGGGCGCGCTTCTGACGTCTGGCGTGCTCGCGGCGACGCAGGACGACGACAACGGCGTCAGCCGCTGACGAAGATTAAGCGGTGTTGGCCGCTGTAGTGAAAGTGCTGGATCGGTCGGCGGCCCGGCTAGTTTACTGGATTCGTTAACCATTTGCTTTATTGCTTGGGGTGGGGTGGGTGTGATTCGTACCAACAGGGCGAGTTGCAGGTTTTGGTGGGGTAAAAATGATGAGTTACCATCGGTTCGGGGCTGCTTTTGCTTTTGTTGCATTCGTCGCAGGGGGTGTCCTGTTGGCCGCGCCCGAGGCTGTAGCTCAGCAAACCTGTTCCTGTCTTGCGTCCGTGCCGGCGTCCGCAGACGCGATAGGTCGGCTTACGCAGGTCCGGGGTGATGTCCAGATGTCCCAGGCCGGCGGCTATGCAGGGGTGGATGCCGAGGCGCCGGTGTATGCGGGCGCTCGCATCATGACCGGGGCGCAGGCGTCTGCTTCGCTGGCTATCGGAGCCAATTGCGCGCTCGATATTCCAGCCAATGCCACCGTCAAGGTCGACCCTATCGAAGGCGGCATGTGCGTTTCGCTTGAGACACCAACTGCGACGATCGTACCCGCCAGCTCAGAACCTGGCATGCTGCCGGTTCTCTTGGGCGGCGCCGCCGTCGGTGGTGCCGCCGCCCTTATTATCGGCCTGCAGGATGACGACGACGCGGTCAGCCGGTAGGCGGGATACGACACCCGTTGTTTTGTGTAAATTTGTCAAATGCGTCATTCGCCTTCATGCGGGTGACGCATTTCTATTTTGTCGAGGCGAAGCTTTGCCTCCTCTCAACCAGAAACGCCAATGATCGACCTGCATTCACATATCCTGCCCGGTCTCGATGACGGTTCTCCTGACTTGGCCATGTCGCTGGAGATGGCACGGCTGGCAGTCGCCGACGGTACAACGCATATGGCATGTACGCCGCATGTGATGCCTGGGGTTTATGAGAACGCCACGCCAAACATTGCCGAGGCTGTTCAGGCGTTGGAACTGGAGCTTCATCGCGCTGCCATACCGCTTACCTTATACATTGGCGCTGATGTTCATCTCGCGCCTGATCTTCCCGATCGATTGAGGCTAGGTACGGTGCCCACTCTGAACGGATCCCGCTATTTCCTGTTCGAGCCGCCACATCACATTCTGCCTCCGCGGCTCGAAGACTTCGCCGCCCGTCTCATAGGCGCCGGCTTCGTGCCGATCCTCACTCATCCAGAACGGTTGACCTGGATCAAGGCGAATTACGACGTCATCGAGAGGTTGAATACGCTAGGCTGCCTTATTCAGCTCACGGCTGATTCTGTGACGGGGGTCTTTGGACGTACGGCGCTGTACTACTCGGAGAAGCTGCTGGATGAGGGCAGGGTGGATATTGTCGCCTCCGATACGCACGGCGCCAGCCGCCGGCGGCCAGGGCTTTCGCAGGCGGTTGTCGCCATCGCGAACCGGTGTGGGGAAGATGAGGCTTACAACATGGCAGTGAAACGCCCGGACGCGATATTGCAGGATCGGCCGCTCGTGCCCATCGGAAAGCAAAGCGCGAGAAAGTCGGGCGGCAGCAGTGCGGGGCGGTTTGGCGGATTGGGCCGGTTGTTCAAGAGCGGGGCTCTTTGATGGGCATTTTCGATCTTGCAAGAAGTCGTGCGGGCACCGTGCCCGCCTTACTCGCATCGCTAGCGTTATCTGCGTGCGCAAGCACGTCGTCGACATCGACGTCCACCACCAGTTCTGTCGATGCGCTGCAGCCGACGGCGTCTTCATCGGCGCTCTCTGGCGGTGGTACGCTGCAGGTGGTCAAGGATCTTCCGCCGCCGCAGAATACCCAGAATGGCAGCGAGCAGCCGCTGTCCGCCAACGATGTGCTCGAGGTCAGTGTGTTTCAGGTCGATAATTTGAACAGAACAGTTCAGGTCGACGCAGGCGGGCAGATTTCGCTTCCGCTGATTGGAAC